>NZ_JBHJUK010000024.1:0-80887 GCF_042266225.1 Kitasatospora sp. NPDC056181 | reverse complement strand
CTGTTTTTTTTTTATACTAGACGGGTGCGGGCCCCGCCTTACGGCCCGCCGCGGGCGTGGCCGCGCGGGCGGGGGGTCTTTGGGGGGGCGGTGTGGGGCCGCGGGGCGGTGGCCCGGGCGCCACCGTCCTGTTCCGGGCCGGTCCTCAGACGGTGACGGCGCGGGCCCCCGGCCACTGCGGGGCGTCGGCGGACCCTCCCGGTCCGGAGGACTCCGCGGACCCGGCGGCCTCCGCGGCGCGCAGGGCGCCGTTGGCGAGCAGGTACTGGGCCAGGATGTACGTGGCCATGATCCAGAACTGATGCCCCGGCAGCTCCCGCCACTTCGCCAGCTTGGTGGCGATCAGCGTGTCGGAGAGAAGGAAGAGCGCCCCGCCCAGGCCCGTCCGCCACCCGAGCCCCGCCGAGGTGACCGCCGTCGAGGCGAGCAGCAGGCTGTACCCGGCCACCGGGGCCTGGAGGTCGCCGAGATCCGGCCAGAGCCGGCCCACCATCACCGCCCAGGCGGTCGCGTACGCGGCGGCGACGACCAGCGCCCGCCGCCTGTCGCTCAGCGCCCCCTGCCGGACGAACATCGTCACGTAGCAGACGTGCGCCGCCGCGAAGGAACCCATGCCGGCCAGGAACGCGGTGTCGTCGCCGAGCTGGAGCAGTACGTCGCCGCCCCCGCTGAGCAGCAGCGCGGGCGCCAGCAGCTTCGGAGCCTCCCGGCCCGCCGTGGTGGCGGCCGTGACGCTGTGCGCGGCCAGCAACGGCATCAGCGCCGGCTTGGTGGCGTGCCGCAGTGCGGGCGTGTCGGTCAGGAGCGCGCCCAGGTGGGCGGCCGAGGTGGCGGCGAAGCCGGTGAGCAGCCCGGTGGCGCTGCGCAGGCGCCCGCCGAGAACGGCGCGGGTGGTGGTGCGGATGCTCATGCGGCGGTGTCCTCCGGGAGTTCGGGCGGGGCGGGCGGTGCTGCGGACGTGGCGCGGCGGGCCGGCCTGTTCGTTCGCACCCTAGGCGACCGGGCCCGAGTCGGGGAAGGGGCTTGTTACCGGCGCGTAGCGGCCGTCGGGCCCGCGGGGTGACGCGGCGGCGGGCGGGGCACCGTGGTGACCGGCGGGGCGGCGTGGCGACGGGCGGGGCGGCGTCGCACCGGGGCGCGGCCGGCCAATTCGGTACCGGGTCCCCTTGCTGCCAGCGGGCGCCGGGCCCACCGTCTAGTCTGGTCAACGACATGGAGCAGCAGGAGTACGCGGCCGGCGCCACGCAGGTGGCCGGCGGCACGTCGGACGGGCGCGCGGGCGGGGCGGGGCGGGGCACCACCGACGCCGTCGTCGCCGTACGCGAAGCCGGGCCTGACGCTCCGCAGGAGGCCGGCCCGGCCGCGGAGGCCGCCGGACTCTCGCCCGACCCGGGACTGCTCCGGCTCGCCCGCTGGTTCGCCGAGGCCGGCCCCGGTACCGCCGACGACCTCTGCGCCGCCTCCTTCGGCCTCTACCCCGCCCGCCACTTCGGCGTCCCCGCCGAGCCGGCCGCCGGTCTCGCACCCGGCCCGGCCGGGGCCGAGGTCAGCTGGTGGCACGGCCCCACCGCGCACGCCCCCGCCGCGCTGCGCGCCCGCGAGGCCCGTGCTGCGCGCGGCCTGCGCCGGGCCCGGCGCGACGCGGGCGCGTCGCCCGTCGTCCCCTCGGGCGCGAAGCCGGGCACGCCCGGCAAGCACCGCAAGCCCGAACAGTCGCGCTCCTCCGCGGCCGGTACGCAGGACCGTTCCGCAGCCGCCGAGCGCCGGATCGCCGCCCGCCTGCTGCTGGCCCACCCCCTGGTGACCGCCTCCGGGCCGCACGCCGACGGGTTCCCACTGATCCGCCGTCACCGCGACTGGCTCACCGAGCGGTTCGACACCCTGCTCGGCTACCGCCTGGTGGTCGGCCCCTGGCACGCCCGCCTCTGCAAGGCGGGCCTCGGCCCGGGCGCCGCCCGCCGACTCGAACACCCCGGCACCGGCGCCCCGTTCACCCCCGGCGGCTATGCCCAACTCGCCCTCGCCCTGGCCCTGCTGGTCGACGCACCCGAGGAGCTCCCGCTCGGCCGGCTGCTCGTCGCGATGCGCGCCGCCGCACCCGGGCCGGACCGTGCCGCCGCCCCCGCCGACCTCGCCGACCTCGCCATGGCGTTCGCCGCACTCGCCGACTGGCAGGTGCTCGCGGACATACCCGCGGACCTCACCGAGGAGGGCGCCGTCCTGACGGTCGACCGCGAGCTGGCCCGCGCCGTCCCCGCCGGGCCGCCCGCCCTCGCCGCCGACGCCGCCGGCCTGATCTGCCGCGCCGGCGAGGCCGAGCCCGGCACCGCCGTCCGCCGCCGCCTCGCCGAGACTCCGGCAGTCCTCGCCGCCGACCTGACCGAGGACCAGCGCACCTGGCTCCGCGACCACGGGCACACCGGCCCCGCCGCCCTCGCCGACTTCCTCGGCCTGGAGGCCGAGATCCGGGCCGAGGGCGTCGCCCTGGTCGACCCCGCCGACGAGCTCACCGACCTCGCCCTGCCCGGGGCCGGCACCGTGGCCCAGGCGGCCCTGCTGCTGGTCGAGCGTCTCGTCGAGGAGGTCCGCCCGCTCCCCGGCGAGGCCGTCGACGCGGACGTCCCCGTCCCGGACGCGCTGATAGACGGCGTCCTGGGCGACCTCGCCGACGAGTACGGCCTCCCGGCCGGCTGGCGCCGCGACTACCTCGCCGACCGCACCGCCCTGCGCCGCGACACCCTCGACCTGCTCCACCGGATGGGCCTGCTCGCACCCACCCCCCGCGGCACCCGCCCCCCGGGCTGGCTCCTCCGCGCCCCCGCCGCCCGCTACGCCCCCGCCGCCGACCTCCTCCCGGCCCCGGGGACCGGCCGGCACTCACGCCGGGACGCCACGGTCACCATCCCCGCCCCGGCCGGGCCGCGCGAGGAACAGCGGGCCTGAGGGTCAGAGTCGGGCGACTCTCAGGCGTCCGCCGGAGATGCGTTCGATGTCGTCGACGTCGGACGTGTAGACGACGACCCTGCCGGACTGCCGAAGTGCGACGGCGACCAGTGCGGCGTCGATCGCGTACTTGTGGCCGTGCAACCCGGCGTCCCGGAGGAGGACGACCGCCTCCTCGGCGACCTCCTGGGTGACCGGCTCGACGACGATGCGGGAGAGGGTCCAGTTCCAGGCGGCCTTGTTGATGCGCTCGTGATGCGCCTCGATCATGGTCATCGAGCTGGTGACGACTCGGATTCCGCTCCGTGCCGCATCCTTGAGTCGCGCACCCATGGATGTGGTGCCCAGTGCCCCCTGGGACAGGCCCTCGGAGTCGAGAACGTAGACGAGGTCGGTGTTCAACTGGCCCGCCGTTCCTGTTCCAGTGCGCGCGCCTCGCGGGCGGCGAACCAGGCGTCGTGTTCGTGCCGCTCGGCCTCGGCCTCGCGCAGCGTTTCGTCGGGGACCGGGCCGTACTCGGACTCCCACCAGCCCACCAGCTCGTTCAGTCTGTCCCGCTCGGCCTGGCGCTCTATGGCCTGCGTGACATACCGGCTGAACTCGCCCGGGCCGACCTGGGCGCGGATCTGCTCCGCGAGCTTCTCAGGCAGGGTCACGGTGTACTTCTTGGTCGTAGCCATACCACGGACCATACCACGGCTGAATGTGGCCCGGATCACATCACCGGCTGGCCGGTGCCGCGGCCACCGGGCCGTGCTGGACGGTTTCGACGGTGGCGCCGACGCCGAGGGTGCCGAGGGCGATGGAGGCGAGGACGGCGGCGCAGGCCAGGAATCGGCGGTGGCGCTGGGGGAGCGGGAAGCGCGGATCCTGGAGGGTCGCCGGAGGGTTGGCGTTCATGTCAGGGAGCGTTCCAGGGCGGTGTGAACGATCGCTACGCGTGGGTGAAGTCCGGATGGGGGGCGGGCGTCGGTTCGTCCCGGGAGGGCCCGCGTGCGTGGGGCCGGTCGCGCGGGCCGGTCGTGCGGCCGGTCGCGCGGCACCGCGGGATACGGGCGATGAAGGTGCCGGCGAACGGGGCCCACGAGAGCCGCCGGGCCCAGTGGAAGATCGTCCAGGAGCCGGGGCGGCCCTCGCCCCGAGGCGGTCCGTCAGGCGGCGGTGTACACCGGCGGCGCCTGTTCGGCGGCCACGTGCGTGGTGGGGACGGCGGTGTCGAGGTAGCGGGCGAGCGCCTGCCGGCTGCGGGTCAGCTCGCCGATGCGGGCGTCCAGATCTGCGAGTTCGCCGCGCAGTGTGCCGAGCAGGTCGGGGCAGGCCTCCAGGGCGGGGAGGGGGCCGGTGGCGCACGGCAGGATCTCGGCGATCACCCGGGTGGACAGGCCCGCCGCCAGCAGGCCGCGGATCTGTCGCACCCGGACCAGGGCGTCCTCGCCGTACTCGCGGTAGCCGGCGGCGGACCGCTCCGGGCGGAGCAGGCCCTGCTCCTCGTAGTACCGCAGAAGACGGGTGGACACCCCGGTCAGGCGGGCGAGTTCTCCGATGCGCATGATCACCGGAACGCCCGCCCGCCCGATGCTGTTCCCTCCGGGGCCGGGGCCGGTGCAGGGGCCGTTCCCGGTGGTTCCGGCGGCTCCGATGGCTCCCGGCGGGCCGGTTACTCCGCGGGGCCGGTGAGGAAGTCCAGGATCAGCTTGCGCAGTTCGGGCAGCTGCTCGACGACGGCCATGTGGCCGGCGGCCAGCTCCGTGAACCGGGCGCCCGGGATGCCGTCGGCCAGGGCGCGGTGCTGGCTGGGCTGCACCAACATGTCCTCGGTGGGGCTGATCACCAGCGTCGGTACCGCGATGGAGCCCAGCTCGTCCCGCACGTTCAGCGAACCCACCAGTTCGAACTGCTGCCGGAAGGCGGCCGGAAGGGGGGTCAGCAGGTTGGCGTGCAGGCCGGCGAGCTGCTCGGGGGTGAGCGAGCTGACCCAGCTCGACCCGAAGACCACCGAGAGCAGGAAGCGTGCCATCAGCTCCGGCTGGTCGGCCAGGCCGACGGCCAGCTCGGCCGTGATCCGCAGGCGGTGGTCGCCGCCGGCCACCCCGGCTATCAGGAGCAGCGAGCGGACCCGCTGCGGGTGGCGGTTCACGGCGCGGACGGCCACGGCGGCGCCCATCGAGTAGGCGGCCAGGTCGAAGGTCTCCAGGCCCTCCTCGACGGCGGCCGCGACGAGCCGGTCCGCCAGCTCGTCCAGGGTGGGCGCCACCGGCTCGAACGGGGAGTCACCGGAGCCGGGGAAGTCCGGGGCGACGACGGTGCGGTGGGCGGCGAGGTCCTCCAGCAGCGGGCCCCAGTTGTTGACGCCGCTGCCGGCGGCGCCGTGGGCGAGCAGCAGACCGGGGCCGGAGCCGACGACGGTCCGGGCGAGCGGGGCGGGGGTGGCGGGCTTCTCGGTCATGACGGGTGGCTCCTCAACGGCCGTTGGCTTTTCCTTCGCTCACGACAGTACGTGTTCACACCGATGTGAAGGTCAACATTCCGGATCAACTCCGTTCGCAGGAAGGCGCGATGACGCTTCGACGGGAACGCGGTGCCGCCCCGGCGGACCTCCGGAACGGCTGACGCGGGGCCCGCGGCGGCCCGGTGGTCCCGGGCGTGACCAGGGGATTCCGCGCTGAGAGGCTGCCCGGGCGGAGCACCGCCCGGGCCTCGTCGACAGCCGCGCCCGCGCCGACCCCCGCGCCGCGACCTCCGCGCCGCGGGCCGGCAACCGGACACGGTGGAGCACCGACTGGCGCCCGGGCGGCCGGGCCCCCACGAGCTGCGCGCCCACGCGCGACGGACTGCCGCGGCAACACCCGGTCCGAGGTCTCCCCGATCGACCGCGAGGGCCATCTCGTCGACGCGGTGGTGCTCCACCCGGTGACGGCCGCCCGGGCGACGACGCCACGGCACCTGATCACGGCGGCCCGGACGGGCGGCCGGCCGCTCAGCCGGCGGGCTGGACCTCGTACGGGGCCGGGTACGGCGTCTCGTACGGGGCCAGCACCAGCCGCACCACGTCCTCCAGCCGCCGCCGGGCGTCGCCGAGCGTGGTGCGGCCGGTCACCCAGGCGGTCAGCTCGCCCTGCCAGGCGTGGCCGACGATGTGCCGCACCAGGTCGCTCGCGGCGGCCGGGACCTCGCCCATCACCGCCTGGAGCGCGGTGCTGTCGGCGCGGGCCATGCCCTGGAGCGCCTCGCTGGCGAACGGGTCGGTGGAGGCGGCGACGGCCACCCGGAGCCGGGCCAGCTCGGGTTGGCGCTGGTAGGCGCGCATGCCGCCGCGGACGAAGCGCACCACCCGGTCGGTGGCGGCCGGCCCGGCCCGGGGTCCGCGCAGCTCCGCCACCAGGTCGGCCAGGAGCAGCCGGTGCCACTCGGCGATCGCCGCCGCCAACAGGTGGTCCTTGGAGGAGAAGTAGCGGTACGCCGTCCCCAGGGCGACTCCGGACCGCTCGCAGACCTGCTTCATCTGCAGCCGCTCGACGCCGATCTCGTTCACCAGGGCGAGTGCGGCCGCGATCAGGGACTCGCGGCGTTCGAGCTGACGCGGAGACATCGTCTCCACCGGCCGTGGTGACAGGTCAACCTTGGTCACCCGCACCATGATACGGCTCGGGGCCGCTCAGGAGTATGACGCCGACCGGTCGCCCCTCGTTCGCCCGCCGTCCACCGGGCTCCGGGCCCGGCCGGAGGCGCCGGTCAGCGCTTCCGGGCCGAGCGGTCGCGGAGCAGCGCCTCCTGGACGGCGGAGGCCACCAGCCGGCCGTCCCGGTCGTAGAACTCGCCGAGCGACAGGCCCCGGCCGTCCGAGGAGGAGGGGCTGCGCTGGGCGAACAACAGCCACTCGTCGGCCCGGAACGGACGGTGGAACCACATCGCGTGGTCCAGCGAGGCCATGATCAGCCTCGGCGCCTCGGCGCGCTGGAAGAAGTTCGGCTGGACGTGCAGCCCCGCCGTCGAGGCCAGCGTGAGGTCCGAGAGGTAGGTGAGCGCACAGGCGTGCAGCAGCGGGTCGTCGTCGGGCAGCGGGGAGTCGGTGCGCAGCCAGACGAACTGCTGCGGCATGCCGGGCACGGCCGCGGGCACGCCGGGCGCGTCCGGCGGGACGAACCGCAGCTCCAGGGAGCCGAAGCCGCTGGAGCGGGTCAGCTCGGCGCGGGCCGCCTCGTCCCAGAGCGAGAGCGCGTCCGGCAGCTCCTCGGGGCCGGGCAGCAGCGGCATCTCCCGGTGGCGGTCGGCCGCGGGCTCGGGCCGCTTGAAGGAGGCGGAGAGCGTGAAGATCGCATCGCCGCCCTGGACCGCCGTCACCCGGCGGGTGACGTACGACATGCCCTGGCGGACCCGGTCGACCTCGTAGCGGATCGGGCGGGTCGGGTCGCCGGGGAGCAGGAAGTAGCCGTGCAACGAGTGCACCGGGCGGTCGGGCCCGACGGTGAGCCCGGCTGCTGTCAGCGCCTGCGCGGCGACCTGGCCGCCGAAGGCGCGCATCGGGGCGCCGGCATGGCACCGGCCCCGGAACGTGTTCTCGTCCAGCCGCTCGATCCGCAGCAGCTCGGCGAACGGGCCGGCGGTGTCGGTGGCCCGTCTCTCCTGTTCGGTCACGTCGGTCACCGGCCCATAGTGGCAGAAGCCAACGGTCCGATGGTGTGACCTGGGTAACCCTTTCGGGCGAACATCGTTGTAGAACCTGTTCCAGTGGTGGGGTTCTCCCGACGGATTGTCAGTACCCCCTCCTAGCGTCCTCGGCATGTCGCAAGCCGCATACGCGTACGCCTATCTGCGCCCGTCCGCCGTCTCCGACGGTGCCGACGGCCCGCGTCTCGCCCTGGAGACCTCCGGCGGTGCCACGCCCCTCGGGGCGGTCTCCAACCCGCGCTTCTTCGCGGGCTTCCTGGCCGACCCGGCGCCGGCCGCCGCCGCGCTGCTCGCGGTGGCCGACGTCGCCGCCGCCCGCTACTACCAGCCCCAGCTGCGCGCCTCGCTCGACCCCGTGGTGACCGCCAACGGCGACCGGCTGCGGTTCGAGTCCTTCTCCGGCTGCTGCGGCGTCTACGCCCGGCTCGACGTGCTCGGGGCCGGGCTCGACGGGGACGAGATCGGCCACGGCACCACCAACGTGGACGTCAACAACCCGCTGCGCGAGGCGCTCACCCGGATCGGCCCGGGTGACCCGCTGCACCTCGCCGTCGGCCCGGACGCCCTGGAGGTCACCACCTTCGACGGGCCGGTCGTCGAGAAGAAGGTGCCGCTGCCCGAACGCTGGCTGCGCGGCTTCGCCGAGACCCAGGTGACGGCGGCCGGGTTCGACCTGCGCGCCGAGCTGCCCGCCGCCGAGGCCGTCCGCTTCCTGCGCTCGCTGCCGCGCGGCGGCCGGGGCGGCGCGCGCACCGTCCAGTGGATCGTTCCGGCCGGGCGGACGCTGCGCCCGACCACCCGGCCGGTTCCCGGGGCGGTCTGCCTGCCCGGGCCGGAGCGGCTGGCCGCCCTGCAGCGGGTGCTGCGGCACGCGTCGGCGCTGCGGGTCTACGGGCCGGTGGCGGGCGACGGCCCGGCCGCCTCGGCCTGGGAGGTGGTGCTGCCCGGCATGCGGCTCACCCTCACCCTGTCGCCCGACGTCTCGCGCGGCTTCTCCGGCGAGGGCGGGGTGCTCGGAGCGCTGGCCACCGGCACCGCCGAGCAGGACGCCGAGCTGGTCGCCGTCCTGCTGGCCTGGGAGCCGCGGATCGAGATCGCCGAGCTCGCCGAGCAGTCCGGGCTCACCCCGGCCCGGGTGCGGGCCGCGCTCACCCGGCTCGGCACCGCCGGGCAGATCGGCTACGACACCGCCGAGGCCGCGTACTTCCATCGGCAGCTGCCCTACGACGCCGGCCGGGCCGAGGCGCGCAACCCGCGGCTGCGGGCCGCCCACGCGCTGGTCGCGGCGGGCGCGGTCCGGCTGGAGGCGGGCGGTGAGCTCGCCACGGTGACGGTGGACGACCACGTCCAGCGGGTCCGCACGGACCGGGCGGGCGCGGTGGGCTGCACCTGCCTCTGGTGGGCCAAGTACCGGGGCGGGCGCGGACCGTGCAAGCACGCGCTGGCGGTCGGGATGGTCCGGGAGAACGCGGCGAAGGCGTCGGACACGGTGGGGGCGGGCGCATGAACGGCGTCGAGGAACTGGTGACGGCGGTCCGCGAGGGCCGGACCCCGCAGCTGCCGGCCCTGGTGGCGGCGCTCGGTCCGGCCGAGCGGCGGGCCTGCCTGCCCGCGCTCAGGGAACTGCGCAAGCAGGTCCGGGGGGAGTGGTCGAAGGAGGCGTCGGCGCAGTCCGGGGCACTCCTGGTCGCCGGCGCGGGCTGCCACGCCGGGCCGGCCGGCGCCGCCACCTGGATCGGCGGGCGGGACTTCGCCGGCCGCTCCTGGGCCCGCCACCCGGCGCTCGCCCAGGTGGTCGCGGCGCAGCCGGCCGAGTGGCAGGTCGAGGTGGTCACCCGGCTCGCGGCGCGCCGAGGATCGGGCTGGAGCTGGGACCTCTACCCGCTGATCGAGCAGGTGGTCCGCCGGACCGGCTGCCCGGTGCCCGACACGGAGGCGTTCACTGCCGAGTGGCTGCGGCGGCTGGCGGACGGGGACGGCACCCGCGGCCGCGTCCGGACGCTGCTGGAGCGCATGCGCGAGGACGCCTTCACGCCGGTGCTGGTGCCCCGGGTGTTCGAGCTCGCCGACATCGGCTGGCAGCTCGAATTCAGGTTCACCGACCGGCCCGGGGACTGCTGGCCGGAGGCGGTCGCGATGCTCGCGGCCGACGGCGGGCTGGACCGGGCCGACCTGATCGAGCGGTGCCTCGCCCGGCTGGTGCGCGGCGGCAAGCCGGGGGACCAGCGGGCCTTCCTCGCCGTCCTGGCCGCCCTCGCGCCCACCCCGGAGGAGTACGCCGCCCGGGCGCGCAGCCTGGTCGCCCTGCTGGACGGGCTCTCCGCGGCGGCCGGCCACGCCCAGCGGACGCTGGCCGAACTGGACGCCGCCGGGCTGGTCGGGCCCGAGGTGCTGGTGGAGGCCTCGTCGGTGGTGCTGTTCCGGACGGAGAAGAAGCTCGTCCGCGCCCAGCTGGGCTGGCTGGACAGGACGGCGAAGCGATCGCCGGAGCAGGCCGGGCCGGTGGTGCTGGCGGCGGCCGAGGCGTTCGGCCACCCCGACACCGCCGTCCAGGAGCGGGCGCTCAACGTGGTGGCGCGTCACCTCGCGGCGGCGGGCGAGGCGGTGCTGCCCGAGCTGCGCTCCGCCGCCGAGGGGCTCAACCCGGCCCACCACGCGCGCGCCGGGAAGCTGCTGGGTGCGCCGGTCGGCGGCGACGAGCCGGACACCGGGTGGAGCGACCTGCTTCCGCCCGCCCCGCTGCCGGTACCGCTGGGCGGGCCGATCGCCACCGCGGCCGAGGTCGCCGAGGAGCTGTCCGCGCTGATGGCCGCCGCACAGCCGGACGTCGCGGTCTTCGAACGCACCCTGGACGGCCTGGTCCGGCACGCCCACCGCGACCGGGCGGCGCTGGCCGAGGCGCTGGAGCCGGTCCTGCGGGTGCACCGGTGGAGCGGCGTGGGCCGCTGGCACGACTGCGGGCCGGGCGACGTCCTGTACGTCGCGGCCGCCGTCGCCGGCCACGTCCACCCGCACGAGCGCGGCTTCGTCCTCCGCAAGAAGGACCGGCACCCGCTGCGCGGCGAGCACAACACGCCGTACGGCAACGTGCTGGCCGCCCGCCTCGGCGAGGCCGCCGAGCGGGTCACCGCCGACCGCCCGCCGCTGCTCCTCGCCACCCCGACCGATGCGACGGGCGCGCTGGCCGCCGCGGCCCTGGTCGAGCGGCTGGCCGTGTACGAGGCGGCGGGCTCGACGCCCGGTCAGGCCGACCTCCACGCGGCCCTGCTGCGGCTCGCCCCGACCACCGACGAGGCCGTGCTCGCCGCGGCCGGGCGGCTGGCCTCGCCGGCCGGGCGCTGGGTGGCGCGGTGGCTGCGCGACGGCGGCGTGCCCGGACTGCCCTCGGAGCGGGCGGTCTTCGCACCCGGCCGGGGCGGCGGCGGCCGCCCCTTCTGGGACCGCTGGTGGGAGGAGCTCACGCGGGTCTCCGTCGCCCAGCCCGGCCTCGGCGCCGGCCCCGAGGGCCCGGCCGGGCAGCGGCTCGGCGCGGAGTTCCGGGCCCTGCTCGACGCCACCGAGCCCAGTGTGGCCCGGGCCCGGAAGCAGAACGAGTGGCTCTGGCGGCCGACCGAGCACTGGGCCGCCATGCTCCCGCACCACCGGGAGGAGCAGGCCGCCCGCTGGCTCGACTGGTTCGCCGACTGCGCGGACCGCGAGCGGCGCGGCGCGGCCGCCCTGCTCCCCGTCCTCGCCGAGGCGGGCGGCCGGGCCGGCCTCGCGCTCCACCTGGCCGTCGCCTACGGCCTGGGCGCGCGCTTCCCCGAGGACCGCACGGCCGCGGTCGACGCCCTGCTGGTCCTCGCCGCCCGCGGTGACCTCGACGGCGCCCTGCTCGGCCGCGAACTCGGCGAGCTGGTCGCCTGCGGGACCGTCAAGCCGAACCGTCTCCTCGCGGCCCTCACCACCGCCGCCGGCACCGGCGCCTACGCCACCGTCTGGTCCGTCCTCGCCCCGGCGCTGCCGGCGCTCCTGGCCGGCGAGTCCGTCCGGGGCACGGCCGATCTCGTCGCCGTCGCGGCGGACGCGGCGCGCCGCTGCTCGGCCCGCGGCCCGATACCCGAGGTGAGTGCGGTGGCGGCCCGGGCCGGGTCGGGCCGCCTGGTGAAGGAGGCGCGGTCGTTGCGCGACGTGCTGGCCGGCTGAGGGGCGGCAGGCCGGGGCCGGTCACGCCTGGTCACGCCCGGTCCGGGCCGGCCGGCGGGCCGGTTGACCCGGGGCCCGGCGACCGGACCGCCACCGGCGTCCTGCCCGCCGGTGTTTGAGAACACTCGTTCTTGACTGGACGTTCTTAAACCCCTACGGTCATCGGCATGGGAAGACCACGCGCCTTCGACGAGGACGAGGCCGTTCAGGCGGCAGCAGGACTGTTCGCCACCCGGGGTTATGAAGGCACCTCGGTGGACGACCTGGTCACGGGGCTGGGGGTGCACCGGGGGAGCCTCTACAAGGTGTTCGGGAGCAAGCGCGGCCTCTACCTGACAGCCCTGCGCCGGCACCTCGACCTGGAGGTGCTGCCCGTCGCGGCCGGCCTGTCCGAGGCACCCGACCTGTCCACCGTGCTGACCCGGGCCGCCGCGGACTTCGACGGCGGACCGGCCGCCGGGCTGCTGCTGTCCGCGGCGGTCGAGCGGGCCGGGAGCGACCCGGAGGTCGCCGCCCTCGTGGCGGAGGGCGTGGCCGCGCTCGACCGGGCGATCGGTCAGGTGCTCGGCGACGACCGGGCGGCGGGCGTGCTCGCCGCGGCCGTGCTCGGGCTGCGCATGCGGGCCCGGG
Organism: Kitasatospora sp. NPDC056181; assembly: GCF_042266225.1. Taxonomy (NCBI): domain Bacteria; kingdom Bacillati; phylum Actinomycetota; class Actinomycetes; order Kitasatosporales; family Streptomycetaceae; genus Kitasatospora; species Kitasatospora sp. NPDC056181. The sequence goes on along the minus strand of NZ_JBHJUK010000024.1, from coordinate 68,461 downwards.
CCGGGGCCGACGCACCCACGCCCGACGCCGTGCAGGCCCTCGCCGAACGGGTCGCCCCCACGGCCTGACCCCGGCCGGGGCCCACCGGGCAGAGCCCCACCGTGCGGGTCCGACGGCCTCGGTCCCCACCGCCCGGGCCCTTGCCCAACCTCCTCGCAGTCTCCTCGCAGTCGAAAGAACGAAGGGAACGCATCCATGGCCAACGTCAGCGTCACCGACGGCACCCTCGTGGTCGAGATCGCCGGTCTCGACCGGCTCTGGGCGATCAAGAGCCGGATCGAGATACCGCTCGCCAACGTCCGGGGCGCCACGCTGGACCCGGGGATCCTCCGCGAGCCGAAGGGGATCCGGGTCGGCGGCACGCACTTCCCGGGGCTGATCACGGCCGGGACCTTCCGCTCGGGCGGCGAGTGGGTCTTCTGGGACGTCAAGAACCCGGCCAAGGCGGTGGTGATCGAGCTGGCCGACGAGCGGTACAGCCGGCTGGTGATCGAGGTCGACGACCCGCGGACGACGGTCGACCTGGTCGAGCTGGCCCGCCGCCCCGGGTGAGCCGGAGGCGGGTCTAGGGTGGGCGGGTCATCCGCCGCCGTACCCCGTCCGGAGCACCCGTGCTGCACCTGCGTCTGATCGTGCCGGTCGACCTTCGCGACTCCGTGCTGAAACGCCTGGACGCGTCGGTCGGTGTGACCCACGTCGTGCTGCTGCCCGATGCCGCCGTCCGGCCGGCCGGGGACGTGGTGCTCTGTGACGTGGCGCGCGAGTCGGCGGACGAGGTGCTGGCCGCGCTGCGGGAGACCGGGCTGACCGAGCGTGGGGCGATCGACGTCGACGAGATCGAGCTGACCCTCTCGGCCGCCGCCGACGAGGCCGAGCGGCTCGCACCCGGAGAGGGCGCCGACGCCCTGGTCTGGGAGGCGGTCTCCGAGATCACCCACGAGGAGTCCACCCTTACCGGGGTCTACCTGGCCTTCCTCACCGTCGCGACGATGCTGGCCGCCTGCGGGGCGGTGCTGGACAGCGCGATCCTGGTCGTCGGTGCCATGGCGGTGGGTCCCGAGTTCGGGCCTCTCGCCGGGCTCTGTGTCGCCCTGGTCCAGCGACGCCCGGGGCCCGCACTCCGTTCACTGAACGCGCTGGTGGCGGGGTTCGCGGTGGCGATGGCGCTGACCGTAGGCTTCTCGTTGCTGATGGACGGACTGGGCCTGTTCAGCCGGGGGCAGTTCGACGCCGTGCGGCCGAACACCTCGTTCATCTGGCAGCCGGACGCGACCTCGTTCGTGGTGGCCTTCCTGGCCGGTATCGCCGGGCTGCTCTCGTTGACGTCCTCGAAGGCCGGGATGCTGGTCGGCGTCGCGATCTCGGTGACCACGGTGCCGGCCGCCGCCAACGCAGCGGTCGGGCTCGGGTACGGGGATCTCCGTCAGTTCTGGGGGTCCAGCATGCAGTTGCTGCTGAACATGGCGGGCATCGTGGTGGCCGGAGTGCTGACGCTGTTGGTGCAGCAGGGTGCCTGGCGGCTGATCCGCCGCGGGGGGGGGGGGCAACCCCCCGCCTGCGGGCGGGCTCGGGCCCCGGCTCGGCGGGGTGGGCGGCGCGGGGCCCGGAGTTCGCGTGAACTCCGGGCCCCTCCCGGCAGGTCAGGCCGCGTCGGACGGTGACCCGGTCGTCCTGGCGGCCGCCTTGGGCCGGGCGGCGGGCTCGGTTGCCAGGGGCTCGCCCGCGGTCGCTCCGCCGTCCGCCGGGGCGACCGCCGTGGTGCCGCCCGCTGCCGGGTGGTCCCCCGCGGCGAGGCCGGCGGGGACGACCAGCTCCGCGTCGTCCTGCGGCAGCGCCGCGACCGCCCGCCACCAGAGCCGCAGCGCGGGCGGGGAGGCTGGCTCGAACGGCTTGCCGGGCCGGGGCACGGCCAGGTGTGCGCCGAGCGCCTGAGCGGCGGCGACCACCCGCTCGGCGGGCTCCTCCCACGGGTGCGGGGCCAGGTTGAAGGTGCACCAGTGGATCGGCAGCAGCAGTTCGCCGCCGAGGTCGAGGTGGGCCCGGACACCCTCCTCGGGGGTCATGTGGACCTCGGGCCAGAAGTCGCTGTACGCGCCGACCTGCATCATGGTGGCGTCGAACGGCCCGAGCCGGCGGCCGATCTCGGTGAAGCCGGGGAAGTAGCCGGTGTCGCCGCTGTGGAAGACCCGGTGCCCGCCACCGGCCACCACCCAGGACGCCCAGAGGAAGAGCGCGCTGGTGCGGGGGCCGCGGCTGCAGTAGTGCCGCGCCGGGGTGGCGGTCAGGGTGAGCCCGGCGACCTCGGCCGACTCCCACCAGTCCAGTTCGACGAGCTGCTCGGCGGGTACGCCCCAGTGCTCCAGATGGGCGCCGACGCCGAGCGGGACGGCGAAGACCGCGCCGGTGCCGACGAGGGCGCGGATGGTGGCCATGTCGAGGTGGTCGTAGTGGTCGTGGGAGACCACCACCACGTCGACCGGTCCGAGCTCGGAGAGCGGGAGCGGCACCGGGTGGAGCCGCTTGGGGCCGGTCCAGCCGAAGGGGGAGCAGCGCTCGCCCCAGACCGGGTCGAACAGCACCCGGCGGCCGGCGATCTCGGCCAGCACGGTGGCGTGGCCGAGCCAGGTGAGCCGTAGGCCGGAGACGGGGGGCGTGGCGAGGTCGGCCGGGAGCAGGCGGTGCAGCGGTACGGCGGCCGTGGGCGCCCGCCGGGTCTTGTCGGAGGCCAGCTGGGCGCGGGTGATCTCCAGCGGGGTGCGCTCGTAGACGAGTCGGCGGGTGGGCAGCGGGTTGCGGAAGGCGCCGTCGGCGAACTGCGGCGAGCGGTGGATCCGGGACAGCCGCTCGCCCCGGGGCTCGGCGCCGAAGGCGTCCGTGCGGACCCGGTGCCAGGCCGCGCGGGGCAGTCCGGCGAGGGTCGGCGGGCTGGAGAACTGCGAGGTCAGACCGGCTACGCGGGAGTACCAGGGGACGGGGCGGGGCACGGCACCTCCAGGGACGGTTACGGCTACCGGCATGCCGGGGCGCGTACCCACGGCGGCAGGGCCGTTGCGGTACGACAACCATCTCGTCGGAGGTTACTCGCAGTGGGTCGCCCGGACCCGGCGAGCGGCCCCGGGCGTGCCGTTCGGCGTACAGGACGGGGGGGTGTGGCAGGACGGTGCGGCGGATCCGTCCGCGGGCAGGACAGGGCAGGACGGGGCAGGACGGGGCGGAGCAGGGAAAGACGGGCCAGGACAGGGCGGAACGGGCAGGCCGGGGCAGCCCCAGGGCATGGCAGGCCGAGCCACGCCAGGCCGGGCCACGCCAGGGCAGCGGGGGACGAAGCAGGGCAGGGCTGTGCGGCTCGCGGCTCGGGTGCCGCCGGGCCCGCTACGCGTAGAAGCGGGTGATCGTCTCCGCGACGCAGTGCGGCTTGGTGCTCTCCGCGCTGGTGATGGTGAACCGGACCACGGCCTGGACGCCACCGGCCACCTCGGTGGCCGAGACGAGCTCGGCGGTGGCCCGGATCGCCGAGCCGACCGGCACCGGCGCGGGGAAGCGGACCTTCTCCGAGCCGTAGTTCAGCGCCATCCGCACGCCCTCGACGCCGTAGCACTCCTTGGCCAGCACCGGGATCATCGACAGCGTGAGGTAGCCGTGCGCGATGGTCGAGCCGAACTGGCTCTCCTTGGCCCGCTCCGGGTCGACGTGGATCCACTGGTGGTCGCCGGTGGCCTCGGCGAACAGGTCGATCTGCTCCTGCGAGACGGTGTGCCACCGGCTGGTGCCCAGCTCGGTGCCGACGGCCGCGGTGAGGTCGGCGAGGGAGGCGAAGGTCGTCACGGAACGCTCCTGGTGGGCAGGTGGGGGTGCGGACTCCGGCAGAGTATGCCTACTCGCCGGTCACCTGTCAGGGGTCCGGCCGGAAAACGATCAGGGTCGGGAAGGGGAACCGGAGCCCGCGAGGGGTGTCCCGGAGGGGGCGGCCCGGCCGAGGGCCGGAGCCGGGGGGAGCGCTCAGGAGCGCTGCACCGTCCGTCCGACGGGTGCCAGCCGGCGGCCGCTGACCAGCTCCGGCACCAGGGCGATGAACAGCGGGTCCGAGCCGCCCACCCAGGGTCGCAGCCCGGAGCGCAGAGCCTGCCGCACCTGCTCGGGCTCGCGCACCACGTCCGCCCGGCCGTGCACCAGCACGCTCCAGCCGGTCCGGGTGGCCGGGTCCAGCTGGTCGGCCTGGAAGGCGACGACGGTGCCGTCGAGCCCGCGCGCGGTGGTGCTGTCCCGGCGTACGGCGAGCAGGAGGCGACTGTCCGGAGCGACCGCGAAGGAGACCGGCAGGACGGCCGGCAGCGCGTGCTCGGTGTACACCACGCGCCCGACGGGCACGGTGCTGAGCAGTCGCAGGCATTCGGCCTCGCTCAGGGTCTGTACACGGTCTTCACGGTCCATGCCTCCGATCGTCCTCCCGCCGCCGTGCGGGCCGATAGGGCCCATGGTCCCGGAGCGGCGGGCCGGGAGCCCCGCCTCCGGGCCCGCGGGGCGGTAGCTTGTCCGGCGGCGGTGCGGAACGTGCCGGGGGCACGGGCGGGTGCGCCGCCGGACGGCCGGGCGCGGCACGACCGGCGCCGCGGCACGACACGACGCGGTACGACGAGCATCGCGGTACGGCAGGACGGGACGCGCGGCCGGACGGAGCGCGCGACGGTGCGGTGGGCGGCCCCGGGCAGCGAGGGGCCGGCGAGGAGGGGGCGGTGCGCGTGGTGAGCGGAATCGATCTGGTGGTGATCGGGGCGGACGGCGGGCCGGACCGCGGCTTCGGCGGTTCGGCGAACGCGGCGGCCGGGGCCCGGCTGCTCGCCGACGTGCTGCCCGGCATGTGCTTCGACGCCGGCTCGGCGGGCTGCCGGGTCGACGTGGTGGAGCCGGGCGCGGACGCCAACACCATGCTCACCGCGGTGCGCGAGGCGGCCGCCCGGCCCGGCCGCTGGCTGCTGGTCTGCCTGGTGGGCCAGTTGGTCGCCGATCCGCGCGGCCGGCGCCTGGCGCTGGTCACCGGCGGTTCCACCGCCGACAACGCCTACCGGCGCGGGCTGGCCTGGGACTGGGTGGTCAGCGCGATGGTCCACGGCGACCAGGAGGAGGCGCTGCTCCTGGTCGACGCCGTCGCCGACCGGGACACCTGGGCCGCGCTCGAACGCGGTGGCGGCGAGGACGGCGCGGGCGAGCTGCTCAGCTATCCGCGGGTGCCGCTCTGGGGCAGAGTCGGCCGCTACAGCGCCGGTAGACGCGGGCGGGACGCCGTCCTGCCCGGGAGCGAAGGATCCTTCAGCCACGCCCTCACCACCGTGCTCCAGCAGGGTGTCGCCGGCGCTCCCGCCGCGGTCTCCCCGCTCGACCTCCAGCCGGCCGTCGCCGGACTGATCGACGGCGGCGATGCCGGCTCCGGCGCCGCCCCGGGAGGAGGTGCGCCGGGCGCGCGCCTGCTCGTACCGCCGCAGGGCGGGCGCCTGTTGATGCGGAATCGGGCCGCGGTTCGGGGCGCATTGGCCGGATTGTCGCTTTCCGAAGAACTGTTGGCCGTTCTGTGGCGGGAAAGTGCCCCGACGGATCCGCCTTCCGCGTAAGGTCAGGGCCCCGGGGTGTTGCCGTGAAGGGGTGGGTTGGCGAAGAATCGATGCCCTCGCAGCAACACCGGCGGGACGGCGGAATTCTTCTGGCGACCACGGACCACGGACGGGGTCGGTCGCGATGAGGTGGGGCGATGCGGCGGCGCGGAAATGTGTTGCGCCCTGGGGCGGTTGGGGTCGCTGGGGTGGTTCTGGCGATCCTGCTGAGCTCCTGCGCGGCCGGTGGTGACGGCGGTTCCGTCGATCGTCTCGGGACGACTGCGCCCACTGTTGCGGGAGCGAACCCGGTAACTCCTTCGGGTGGTTCCGCAAACGTCCGGATCGCGCCGACCGACGGTCCCGATGGGGCCCAGGCCCGGCTGGCCCTGAGCACCTATCAGGACTGGTGGAAGGCCCAGGTGGAGGACTTCGGGAGCGTCGATTCGGACGGTTCCCGGCTGCAGACGTACTCCTCCGGGACGGCACTGCGCGACTCCCTCGTCAATCTCCGTCAACTGCGTGACGCCAAACTGGTGATGATCGGAAGTCCGAGGAATTCCCCGGTGGTGAAGACCGTCGACCTGAAGTCGGATCCGCAGACCGCCGTGATCGAGGACTGTCTCGACGTGACGGGCTGGCACCAGGCCGATGCCACCACCCACGCGGTAAAGGATCCGCAACAGCGGCTGACGCGGTACCTCGCGACCGTTTCCCTGCGGAGGTTCCAAACGCGTTGGCTGATCAACGAGTTCAAGCGGGAGGTGGACCGATCGTGCTGAAACCCGAACGGCGAATCGTGATCCGCGCGCTGTTGTTCGCCGGATTACTGGCGGCTCCGGCTGCGCCCGCGACGGCGGAGGAACCACCCATCGGCGGGGAGGTCACCCACTGCGCGGTGAACGTCATCTGCGAGGGCACCAAGACACCCGGGTCCACGCCGACCCCGGGCGGCGGCAACGGCGGGACGGGCGGCGGGGGTTCCGGCGGTCCGCAGCTCTGCCGCTGGAACGGCGAGGACTGGCCCTGCCACGATCCGGAGCTGGGCTGGTTCAGCAGCGGGACCGGCTGCTACTACCGGACGGTCTCCCCGCAGCCCGCGGCCGACGACCCGGCCTGGGCCGGGCACAAGCCCACCGAGGGCACGGTCTACGCCGAGACCTGCCGCTTCACCGACGGCAGCATGGGCACGACGGTGCCGAAGTTCTTCGCCCAGGCGCCCGCCCAGCCGCCGTTCGACCCGGCGGCGGAGGCGGACAAGATCATGCGCGAGCAGATCGCCCTGCCCTTCCCCGAGCCGACCACGGCCCCCAAGGGCACGGCCGTGGTCGGCGTACCGGTCTGGCTCTGGCTCGCCAACGCCAAGGCGCCGGCGCCGAAGTCGGTCGGCAACGGCACCGTGACCGTCACGGTCACCCCCCGGTTGGACTCCGTGGTCTGGGACCTCGGGGACGGGACGACGGAGACCTGCACCAAGGAGGGCGCGGCCGGCACCCCGTACGACCCGAAGTACGGCGCCGCCAAGTCCCCCACCTGCGGCCACCTGTTCACCACCGGCTCGGCCACCAAGGCCGGCGGCACCTTCGCCGGGACGGTCACGGCCAACTGGGTGGGCGAGGTGGTCGTCACCGGCAGCAACGTGAACGTCGCCCCGATCAAGGTGCCGCTCTCCGCCGATCTCACCGTACGGGTGGCCGAGGTGCAGGTCCTCAACTGAGGCCGGCGACAGCGCAGCAGCACAGCAACGTGTCCGAACGACGTGGGAGAGGCCGGAGCCCGGTGGAGAACCGTACAGACAGCGACGCCGGGGGTGTCCGTGGTGGTGCCTGAGCAGGGCCAGGCCACGCCGCACGCCCCGGGGCGCGCGCTCCGGGCACGGCGGCGGCGGCCGGCGGTGCTGGCCATGGCGGTGGCGCTGATAGCCGCCGGCGGGCTGGGCGGCGCGGTGCTCTACAACAGCACCGGGCAGCGGGTCGCCGTGCTGGCGCTCGCCCATGACGTGCCGTACGGGCAGGTGCTGACCGATGCGGACCTGGTGGTGGCCCGGATCGCCAGCGACCCGGTGCTCAAGCCGGTGGCGGCCACGGACCGCAAGGAAGCGATCGGGATGCGGGCCACCACCGACCTCAAGCGCGGCGCGCTGCTGCTGAAGGCGGACGTCGCCCAGGCGCTGAGCGTGCAGCCGGGCCAGCTGATCGTGGGCGTCTCGGCCAAGCGCACCCAGTTGCCGGCGACCAGGCTCCAGCCCGGCCTGCCGATCGTCGTGGTCTACACGCCGGACACCGGCCGGCCGGACTCGCTGACCGCGGTGGTCATCGCGGTCAGCCGGGTCGACACCGACGGCAGCCAGGTGGTGGACGTCGCGGTTCCGGCGGCGGACGCCCCCCGGCTGGCCTCCTGGGTGGCCAGCGGGCGGATCCAGGTGGTGCTCGCGCCGCGCGGGGCGGCCGCCGGCACGGCCCCGGGGACCCCCGCGCCCTCGGGGACACCCGCCGCGCCCTCGGGGACGGCCGGCCCGTCCGGTGCGGCGACCGGTGCGGCGACCGGTGCCGCGAGCGCACCCGCGTCCACCGGGGCGGGTGGGGCCTGAGATGGCGGTGATCGCGGTGGTCGGCGGCCCCGGGGCACCGGGGGCCACCACGACGGCGCTCGCACTGCTGCTCGCCTGGCCGTTGCAGCCCGGGCGCCGGATCCTGCTGGTCGAGTGCGATCCGGACGGTGGCGCGGTGCTGGCCGGCGCGCTGGAGGGCCGGGTCGAGGCCGTGTACGGGCTGCGCAACCTGGCCGTCGCGGACCGTCGCGGGCTGCTCACCCAGGCGCTCTGGGAACAGCTGATCGACCTCTCGCCCGAGGGGAACGCCGAGCGGCTGCTGCTGCCCGGCCTGACCGACCCGACCCAGGCGCCCGGGCTCGCCTACACCTGGGAACCGCTGATGGAGGTGCTGCACGGGCTGGAGCCGCAGGGCTACGACGTGATCCTGGACCTCGGCCGCTCCGGCGCGACCGGGACCAGCGCCGTCCTCGCCCGCCGGGCCGACGTCGTCGCGGTCACCGTGCGCACCACCCTGCGCGGGCTGAGCGCGGTCCGCCCGCGGCTGTCCGGGCTCGCCGAGGACCTCGCCACGGCCGGCACCGGGGCGGACGCGCTGGGCCTGCTGCTGGTCGCCGAGGGGCCGTACTCGGGCGCGGAGGTCTCGCGCGAGTTCGGGCTGCCGGTGCTGGGGTTGCTGCCGCACGCGGCCCGCACGGCCCGGGTGCTGTCGGACGGCGGGGACGTCACCGACCGCCGGTTCATCCGCTCGGAGCTGATGCGGACGGCCCGCTCGGCGGCGGACGAGGTGCAGCTGCTGGTGCGCCGCCGCCGGCAGCGGCTGGCCCCCACGGCCGCGCCCGCACCCGCCCGGCTCGCCGCGGCGCCCGAGGCCGACGCCCAGCCGCAGCCGCTCGCCTACGCCCCGCCGCCGGTGCCGGCGCCCCAGCCGTACGGCCAGGTGCCGCCGCCGGTGCCGCCGGTGATCACCACCGGGCCGGTGGCGCCGCTGGCCGGGCTGGCCCCGCAGCCGGCCGCGCCCGCGCCCTTCCCGGCGCACGTCCAGCCGCAGCAGCCGCAGCAGCCGGGGACGTCGGCGGGCCCGTCGTCCGCGGGGCCCTCCGCCGCGCCGGGGTACGGGCAGGAACCCTCCGGTGCGCCGCAGTACGGCCAGGGGGCCGCGCCGCAGTACGGCCAGGTGCACGGGCCGCAGTACGCCCAGGGACCCTCGCCGGAGTACGGCCGCGTCCAGCCGGAGCCGTACCGGCAGGGTTCGCCGTCGTACGGGCAGGGCCCGCAGCCGTCGCAGCCCGGCCACGGGGAGGTGCTCCGTGCGCGGTAGCCCCCTGAACCAGCACCCGGCGCCGGCCGACCCGGCCGCGCTGCCCTGGGCGACGCCCCAGCCGGCCGCCCAGCCCTTCGTCCAGCCGGGTCCTGTCGCGCCGGGTCCTGTCGCGCCGGGCCCCGTCCCGCCCGCGGCCGCCCCGTCCGGCGGCTCCGCGACCCCCACCGCCGTCCCCTCCCAGCTGCCCTCGCTCGACCGGCGCGGCGCCGGCACCCGGCCCGCCGTCGACCCCCAGGTGGCGCGTGAGCTCAAGCGCCAGGTCGCGGCCGAACTGCACCAGCAGATCACCCGGCTGACCGCCGCCTCCGGCACCGAGCCGGACCGCGCCACCCGCCGTCAGCGCGGCCGGGCGCTGATCGAGGAGGCCGTCGCCCGCTGGTCCGACGCCTACGCGCAGACCCACGGCATCCCGCCCACCCGCGAGCAGGACCGCGCGCTCGCCGAGGCCGTCTTCGACCTGCTCTTCCGGGCCGGCCGGCTCCAGCCCTACCTGGACGACCCGGAGATCGAGAACATCCTGATCAACGGCTGCGACGACGTCTGGGTCTCCCGGGTGCACCAACCCCTGCGCCAGGTCCCGCCGGTGGCCGACACCGACGCCGAGCTGGTCGAGCTGCTCCAGGACCTCGCCCGCCAGCACGGTGGCGGCGAGCGGAGCCTCTCCACCGCCAGCCCGACCCTCGCGCTGCGGCTGGAGGGCGGCATGCGTCTCCAGGCCCTCACCGAGGTGACCCCGCGGCCCTACGTGGCGATCCGCCGCCACCGGGTGGCCTCGGCGACCCTCCCCGAGATGGTCCGGCTCGGGACCCTCGACTCCACCCTGGCCGCGTTCCTGGCCTCGGCGATCAAGGCCCGGAAGAACGTGATGATCACCGGCACCCAGGGCGTCGGCAAGACCAGCCTGCTGCGCGCGATGGCCGCCGAGATCCCGCCGGACGAGCGGATCGGCACCCTGGAGTCGGAGTTCGAGCTCTGGCTGCACACCCTCGGCCACCTGCGCCAGGTGGTCCCGATGGAGGCCCGGGAGGGCAACGGCGAGCGCGTCGAGGGCCGGATGGCCGGCGAGCTGACGATCGGTGACCTCATCCCGGCCGCGCTGCGGATGACGCTGTCGCGGATCATCGTCGGTGAGGTCCGCTCCGGCGAGGTCGTCCCGATGCTGCGCGTCATGACCAACGGCGAGGGCGGCTCGATGTGCACCCTGCACGCCCGGGGGCCGCACATGGTGGTCGACCGCATCGCCGAACTCTGCCTGGAGTACGGCTCGCACATGACCGACGCCCTCGCCTACCGGCTCACCGCCAACGCCGTGGACCTCATCGTGCACGTGTCGATGGTCGACGAGACGGCCGTCGGCGGCCGGCGCCACCGCTTCGTCTCGCACGTCCTGGAGGTGACCGGCCTCGGCGAGAGCGGCCGGCCCGCCCTGAACACCGTGTTCGGCCCGCGCCCGGAACTGGGCGAGCCGCGCGCCGTCCCGCACACCCCGCCGAACTGCCTGGACGACCTGCGCCGGGCCGGCTTCGACGCCGCGCTGCTCGGCTCCCGGTACGGGAGCTGGGCCGAGCCCCTCCAGCTGCGGATCGGCGGTGGCGGCCGGTGATGCTGCTCCTCGTCCTCTGCGGCCTGCTGGTCGCACTCGGCCTGGTCGCCCTCGTCGTCTGGGCCCGCGGCAGCGAGCCCGTCGAGGAGGACGCCGAGGCCGACGGGCCCGGCCCGCTGGCCGGGCGCGCCCACGTGTTCTGGTACGGCGCCCCCGGCACCGCCCCCGCCCGGGTGGTGCGGCTGCGCCGGATCCAGCTGCCGCTGGCGCTGGCCGGCGCGCCGCTCGGCTGGCTGTTCACCGGTATCCCGCTGACCGCGCTGCTGGTCCCGCTGGCCGTCTTCGGGCTGCCCTGGCTGTTCGACACCACCCGCCCGGACACCCACCGGATCGAGCGGCTGGAGGCGCTCTCCGAGTGGACCCAGCGGATCGCCGACGTGCTGCTGCTCGGCGTCGGCCTCAACCAGGCCATCGTCACCAGCCGCCGGACCGCCCCCGCCGCGATCGAGGACGAGGTCGGCGAGCTGGCCGCCCGGTTGCAGGCCCGCTGGCAGCCGGAGGAGGCGCTGCGCTCCTTCGCCGACAGCCTCGCCGACGCCACCGCCGACAAGGTGCTCGCCGCGCTGCTGCTGCGCTCCGGGGACAGCGGCCCCGGCCTGGCCCGGGCGCTCTCCGACATGGCCGACTCGGTCCGCGAGGAGGTCCGCCAGCGCCGCACCATCGAGGCCGACCGGGCCAAGCACCGCACCACCATCCGCTGGCTGGTCGGCATCATCGTGCTGGTCGTGGTGCTCGGCTCGTTCAACACCGAGTACACCAGGCCCTACGGCACCGTGCTGGGCCAGGTCGTGCTCGCGGTGGTCGCCGCGCTCTTCGTGGCGATCATCGCCTGGATGCGCGCGCTGGCCTCGCACCCGCCGGTGCCGCGGCTGCTGGAGGCCGACCGCCGCAGCAGGACCGGCCGCGGGCGGTCCGGCCGGCGCGCGGACGCGGGCCCCGGCGAGGGCGGCTCCGCCGAAGAGCAGGACCTTCTCGGGGAGGCCCGATGATCTCGCCCTGGTCGGTGCTGGCCGGCGCGGTCGCGGCCGGCGGCGTCGCCCTGCTGATCTCCGAACTCCGGCCCGCCCCGCCCGACCTGAGCCAGGCACTGGACCGGCTGCACCGCACGCCCGCCGACCGGACGCCCCACCCGGACGAGCGGCCGCGCTGGTTCGACCGGATCGGCGAGCAGTCGATCGGTCTGCGCGGCGTGCGCATCCCGTACCGGGAGCTGTCGCTGATCGGCCGCACCCCGGCCCGGTTCATGGCGCACAAGCTGCTGTTCGCCGTGATCGGCCTCGTCCTGCCGGCCTACCTGGCGGCGATGGCGCTGCTGCTCGACATGGGCCTGCCGGTCGCGATGCCGCTGGTGGTCGGGCCGCTGCTGGCCGGGCTGTTCTGGTTCGTCCCGGACGCCATCGTGCGCGGCGAGGCCAAGGAGGCGCGCACCGAGTACCTGCACGGCATCGCCGCCTACCTGGAACTGGTCGCGCTGGAGCGGGCCGCCGACCTCGGTCCCGCCGAGGCGCTGCGCCGTGCCGCCTCCGTCGGGCGCGGCCCGGTCTTCCGCCGGATCCGGGACGCCCTGGACCGCGCCGCCACCGACCGGCTGCCGCCCTGGGCGGGCCTGGACGCCCTGGCCGCCGAGCTCGGACTGACCCCCTTGCAGGACGTCGCCGACATCATGCGGCTCTCCGGCACGGACGGCGCCGCCGTCTACGACACCCTGCGGGCCCGGGCCAAGGGCCTGCGCGGCGAACTGCTCGCCGAGGACCTGGCCAGGGCCAACGCCGACAGCGAGCGGATGGTCGCGCCCGGGGCCGCCCTGACCCTGCTGATGACCGTCCTGATCATCTTCCCCGCGCTCCACCAGATGCTCGGCTGAGCAGGTCGCGCGGGACCTGCCACACCGACCGAGCGGCTGACACCACACCAACCCCGGGAGTCCCCGATGTCCGACCAGTTGAAGGCCCTGGCAGGCCGGTTGATCCGGCCCACGCTGCTGCCCGTCCAGTTCGCGCTGCTGCTCTTCCAGTTCCGGGTGGGCCGGGTCAGGGCCGCCAGGGCGCGCGGCGACCGAGGTGCGATCAGCATCGAACTCGCCCTCGCCGTCATCGCGTTGGTCTTCGTCGCCGGAGCCGTCGCGGTGGCGCTGTACGCGCTGAAGGACAAGGTCGTGAAGAAGGTCGAGCAGGACCCGAACCTCCCCGGCGCGGGTGCCGGCGCGGCCACGTGAGGCACCGGCCCCGTCGCCGTGGCGACCGCGGATCGGTGAGCCTGAGCCTGGCCATCGTGTTCCCGGTCGTCCTGGTGCTGATCCTGCTCGTCGTCCAGGCGTCGATGTGGTGGTACTACCGCCAGGTCGCGCTCACCGCCGCCCGCGAGGGCGTGGACGCCGGACGCGTGCAGGGGGACCGGAGCGACGGGGCCAAGGACGAGGCGGCGACCAGGCAGGCCGAGGACTTCCTCGGCCGGCAGGGCGTGCGGGAGTACCGGGTGACCAGGGACGGCAGCACAACGGAGCTGATCCGGGTGACGGTGGAGCTGACCGCCCCCTCCGTCGTCCCGTTCCTCAAGCCGACCGTCACCCAGTACGCGGAGGCGCCGCGCGAGCGGTTCCTGCCGCCGAAGGTGGTGCCGTGAAGCGGGCGGCCGGGCGCGTGGCCGGGCGGGAGGTCAGGCCGTCCGCCGGGCGGGTGGCCGGGTTCCCCGGGTGGGGGCGGCGGTTCGCGGCGTGGCGGACCGCCCGGTCGGGGCGCGGGCGCGCCGGCGGCGGCGTGGCGATCGAGGCGGCGGTCGTCGCCCCGGGCGTCGTCGCGCTGATCCTGGTCGCCGTCGCCGCCGGCCGGGTGCAGACCGCGGCCGGCACGGTGGAGGCGGCCGCCCGCTCGGCCGCCCGGACGGCGTCGCTGGTGCGCAGCGCCGCCGGGATGGACGAACTGGTCGAGCGGACCGCCCGGGCCACCCTCCAGCAGCAGGGTGTCGACTGCCGCAGGAGCAAGGTCACCTTGAAGCCGGGGCAGCTGGAGAGCCGGGGCGTCGTGATGGCCACCGTCGAGGTGATCGTGGAGTGCGAGGTGGGTCTGAGCGACCTGGTGCCGGGGCCCCGCATGCCCGGGACGAAGAAGCTCATCGGCCGTTTCACCTCGGTGGTCGACCGCTACCGGGGCGGGTGAGACGGCCGGTGCGGACGAGGTTCCCGGGCGGGGATTGGGGACGCCCCGGGCGGGGGAGACGCAAGCGGAGGGCTCCCGGGGGCGGCAGGTGCGAGGCGGAGCGGTTCCGGCGGGGACCGGTGGGGAGACGAACGTGCGGGAGGGGAGCGTGAGGGCGCGCGGACCCCGGGGGGAACGGCGGGGCCGCGGTGTCCGGGGGTGGACGCGCGGTCGGTCGGACCGGGGTGCGATGGCCATCTTCGTGGCGATCTGCGCGGCCTTCCTGGTCCTGGTCATCGCCCTCGTCGTGGACGCCGGCGGCCGGCTGCGCGTCGCCGAACGCACCGACGCCTACGCCCAGGAGGCCGCCCGGGTCGGCGGCCAGCAGCTCGACGAGGCCGGTGTGCTCAGCGGCGAGGGCTACCGGGTCAAGCAGCAGTACGTCGAGGACGCCGCCAACAGCTACCTCGCCCTCTACCACCTCAAGGCGGCGGGCGTGTCGTTCTCGCCGGACGGAAAGGCCGTCACCGTCACCGTGGAGGCCGACTACAAGCCGGTCCTGCTGGGCGAGCTCGGCAAGCAGAAGGTCACGGGCAAGGGGACTGCCACCCTCGTCCACGGAGTCGAGAAAGCGGAGACCGACTGATGGTCGCGCCACGTGCCAAGGACCAAGCCCGCGCCGGACGTTCGGCCCGCGGCGGGCCCGCCGACCCGGCGCCCGGCCGGCGCCCGGCGGCGCTGCCGCCGCGCCGTGGCGGCCGGGGCGGGGCCCTGCTCACCGCCGTCGCGGCGCTGCTCACGCTGTGCGCGCTGCTGGCCGGCGTGCCCGCCCTGCTGCTGTACGGCACCCAGGCCGTCGCCGCGATGGGCGACGTCGCACCGGACGGCGTCGGGCAGGCGCTGACCAGCCCCGACGACGGGCGGCTCTTCCTCTGGCTGCTGGTCGTGGTCGGCTGGCTGGGCTGGCTCTGCTTCGCCCTCTCCGTCCTGCTGGAGATCCCGGCCCAGCTGCGCGGGCGGATCGCCCGGCGGATCCCGGCGTTCGGCTGGAGCCAGCGGCTGGCCGCCGGTCTGGTCGGCTCGGTGATCGCGCTGCTGCCGGTGGCCGGATCGTCCTTCGCCGCCACCCCCGAGCGGGCCCAGGCCGTCTCCGCCCCGGCCCAGTTGACCATCGGCGCGCAGCGGGCCGCACTGCCCGCGGCCCAGGCCGCGCCCGCGCTCGCGCCCGCCGCCGACCAGCACCCCACGTACACCGTCCGGGACTCCCGACCCGCGGACAGCCTCTGGTCCATCGCTGAGCGCCAACTTGGTTCGGGAGAGCGGTGGGTGGAGATCGCGAAGCTCAACGACGGTCGGGTGATGGACGGTTCGGGCACCCGGTTCGACGCCGACCGGCCGATCCAGCCGGGGTGGGAGCTGGCGATGCCGGGTGACGCCAAGGCGGACGCGTCGCCTGCTCCCGCGCCCGCTCCGGCTTCCGGGCCCGCTCCCGCGCCGAGTTCGCCGAGCGCGCCGCAGACGGGGGCCGACGGTGGCGCCGCCGCCGGGCACGGCACGGTGACGGTGGCGGCCGGGGACAGCCTGTCGGCCATCGCCCAGCGGGAGTTGGGGGATGCCGAGGCCTGGCCGAAGCTGTTCGAGGCGAACAAGGGCGTCCAGGCGCCGGACGGGGAGCGGCTGACCGACCCGGACATGGTGGTGCCGGGGATGGTCCTGGCGGTGCCGGGCGCTGCCGCACCCGCGCCTGCCCCGGCACCCGCACCCGCACCCGCGCCTGCCCCGGCACCTCCGGCCCCTCCGGCCCCCGCGACGCCGGCCCCGGCCACCCAGGCACCGGCCCCGGCGCACACACCCGCGCCCACCCCGCCGACCACCCACGCCCCGGCCCCCGCCGCGCACACCGAGGCGGCCCCCAGCGACGACTACACCGCCGCGCTCGCCGCCTCCACCGTCGGCGTGCTGCTCGCCGCCATGATGATCGGCACCGTCGCCCACAAGCGCGGTACCCAGCTCCGCGCCCGCCGTCCCCGTCACCGCATCGCCCTGCCGGGCGCGCCCGCCGCCGCCTTCGAGGCCGAGCTGAAGGCCCGCCAGGACGACCGCGGCCTCGACCTGCTCGACCGCGCCCTGCGCACCATGGCCCGCAACACCGTCCGGGGCGGCAAGCGCCTGCCCGTCATCGTCGCCGCCCGGGTCACCCCCGGGGGCACCGTCGAGCTGCACCTCTCCGGACCGGCCGCCCCGATCGCGCCGTTCCGCGCCGCCCACGCGCCCAACGTCTGGTGGTGCGCGGCCGACTCCACCGACCTGCTCTCGCCCGCCCAGGCCCGCAAGTCCGCCGCGCCCTACCCGGCCCTGGTCACCCTCGGCACCGGCCCGGACGGCTCGGTGGTCCTCGCCGACCTGGAGACCGTCCGTCTGCTCCACCTCTCCGGGCACCCCGACGACGCCCGCGACGTGCTGCGCACCCTGGCCGTCGAGCTCGCCCACAGCCCGCTCGCCGACCGTCTCCACCTGCACCTGGTCGACCTCGCCGAGGAGCTGCCGATCAGCGGCCCGGCCGCCGAACGGATCCACCGTCACCCCACCCTGGAGGCGGCGCTCACCGCCCTCGGCCCGCGCACGGCCAAGGCCCGCGCGACCCTGGTCGCCGCGGAGGCCGCCAGCCCCCGGGACGCGCGCAGCCGCGGCCAGGCCGACGAGTCCTGGATCCCGGAGATCGTGCTCTGTGCCCACCAGCCGGGCGGCGACATCCCCGCCGAACTCGGCCGCCTGCTCGACGCCCGCCCGCGGACCTGCGTCGCCGTGATCACCCGCGCGCCCGAGCGCGGCACCGGGCCGGTCGCCCGCTGGACCCTGCCCAGCACCGGCCAGGCCACCATCCCCGGCCTGCACCTCACCCTGGAGCTCCAGCGCCTCACCGGCGGGCAGTACGAGCAGGTCGCCGAACTGCTCCGGGCCGCCGACGACACCACCCAGTACCCCGCTCCGGCCTGGACCCTCGACGGTCCCGGCATCGACCTCGAACCGGCGGAACTCCCGGCCCCCGTCCCGGTGCTGGCGGCGGTCGGGGCCGGTCCGGGTGCCGCCTCGGGTGCCGCCCCCGGCGAGCGGGACGGCGGTGGCCCCGACGCGGCCGGCCCGCGTCTGCTCGCCCGGGTCATCGGCACCGGCGTCAGCCCGTTCGCGGGCACCGACCCGGTCGCGCCCGCCGTCGGCACGGCCGGTTCAGCCGGCACGGTCGGTTCATCCGGTGCGGCGGCCGGCCCGGGTGCCTCGGGGACCCCGGGCGGCCCGGGTGCGCGCTTCCTGGCCAACGGCCTGGGGCTGCACTCGGGTTCGGGCACGGGAGCCGGTGCGGAAGCGGAATCGGGAACGGGAACGGGAACGGGAGCCGAGGGGGAGGAGGACCTGGACGAGACCACGCAGAACCTCCGGCTCCCGTCCGGGGCCGACGTGGTCGTCCCGGTGCGGCCCGTCCAGCCGGTGCCGCCCGCCGAGCCCTCGCCCGAGCGCTCGCCCGAGCCCTCGCCCGAGCTCTCGCCCGGGTCCGCTCCGGAACCCGCCCCCGGGCGCGCCGCGGAGCCGGTCCCCGAGCCGGTGCCGACGCACGACCCCGCACCCGCGCCCACCGGCGTCGACCCGCGTACACCCGCCCGCCCGCAGCCGGCCCCCGAGCCGTCGCCGCAGCAGGACGGCGGCCCCGCCGCGCCGTCGGCCCGCACCGCCCCCGGCCGCAGTGACAGCGACGACCTGCTCGCCATCCTCCGCTCCCCGGAGGCCCACGCCACCCGCAACGCCCCCCGGATCAGGCTGCTCGGCCCGGTCGACGTGGCCGGCGCCGCCGGCACCGCCGAACCGGCCGTCCTGCCCCGGCTCACCGAACTCGCCGCCTACCTCGCCCTGCGGCCCGGCGCCGACCACAACGCCCTCGACCACGACCTCCACCCCGGTGCCGCCCACCTCGACCCGCACCCCACCGCCGCCGACGCCAAGAGCCCGCTGCCGGGCAAACTCACCGACCTGGCGGCCTGGTTCGGCAGCTCGACCGAGGGCCGGGCCTTCCTGCCCACCGACACCCCCGACGGCTACACCTTCGCCCCGACCGTCACCTGCGACTGGGACGAGTTCCGCAGCCTCTACCGCCGCGGCATGCGCAGCACCAGCGCCACCGCCGACGCGGCCCTCGCCCACGCCCTCGCCCTCGTCCGCGGCGCCCCCTTCGCCGAGGCCCCGCCCGCCGCCTACGGCTGGGCCGAGGCCGAACGGCAGGACATGATCGCCGCGATCGTCGACACCGCCCACGAACTCGCCGCCCGCCGCCTCCAGTACGGCGACCACCGCAGCGCCGAGGCCGCCGTCTTCCGCGGCCTCGCCGTCGCCCCGGACGTCGAACTCCTGCACCGCGACCTCTTCTACGCCTACGCCTCGGCCGGTGCCCGCGACCAACTCGTCCGTGCCGTCAACCGCCTCGACGCCCTCAGCCGCCGCACCGGCCGCAGCCTCGACGCCGACACCGTCGCCCTGCTCCGCGACCTCCTGTCGGGAGCGTGACGCCTCTCCCGTCGTTCCAGGGTTGTGGTCTCCCGAGCCCGGACGGTACGGGTGCTCCGTACCGTCCGGGCGTGACGGTACGGAGCCCGGGCAAGGGCCGTGACGAACGCAGGGACCCACGGCCGATCACCCGGGCTCCGGGCGAGCCGTCCGGAGCCTCCGGCGCAGCCGGGCCGGGTCGGCCTCGGTCGCGGCCGTCCTCCCGTCCAGCTCCCAACCCCTCCCGTACGCCGCTGCGAAGGCTTCCTCGCCCAGCGCGGCGCGCCCTCGGCGGGTGAGCTCGCCGACCTGCCGATCGGTGCGGTCGTGAGCGCCGCGCAGCCGGGAGGCGGCACCGAGCAGGACGGCGGACTCGTGGTGCAGCCCGTGCGCCTCGGCGAGTGCGGCCGTGTTCACCGCCACCAGCGACAGGACGGGCAGGTCCCGGGTTTCCAGCCCCGCCGCGTACGCCTTCGCCAGCGCCTGCTCCGCGCCGGCCGGGTCATCGGTCGCCAGGTACAGCGACGCCCGGACGCTGCCGACCAGCGTCCGGGCATGGTCGCCGGGGAACGGGGAGTCGCCGTCCAGACCCCGTTCGGCTCCGTCGAGCAGTTCCCGTGCCCGGTCCAGGTCGCCGAGCCGCACCCGGAGGACGGCCTCCCACGCGTCGACCAGGAACCGCATCTCCGGCGCGTTCGCGCGCAGCGCCCGCTCCCGGGCCGAGTCGATCGTCGTGGTCACCAGGTCGGTGTCGCCGCGCCGCAGGTGCAGATCGATCCAGCGCAGGTCGTCGAACACCTCGTCGCCGAGGCTGAGCGGGCCGAACTCGGCCGCCAGCGACCGGGCCTCGCGCAGGTCGGCCAGCGCGCCGTCGAGGTCGCCGTCGTACTGCCGCAGCTGGGCGCGCACCGGCAGCACGTTGGCCTGGCCCCAGCGGTCGCCGACCTGCCGGAAACAGGCCAGGGCCGCCGCCACGTCGGTGCGCGTCCGGTCGAGCTCGCCCGCGTTCTCGGCGAACCGGGCCCGGAACATGCGGGCGAGCCCGGACAGCCACACGTCGTCGCCGTCGGCCAGGTGCTCGATGAGCGCGGGCGTGCTCTGCGCCTCCTGCCGGAACGCGCGCGGGAGCGCGGCGAGCGCGCCGTACGGGCCGGGCAGCTCCGGGTACGCGAGCAGCCGGTCGGCCAGCGCGCGGATCCCGGCGTGGTCGGCCGCGGTCTCCTCGGCGGTCATCCCCGACCGGATGTCGATCCGGTTCAGCAGGTGGATCGCGCGGGCGCAGTCGCGGTCGGGCGTCGGCTCGCCGCCGGGCACCGCCAGTGCCTCGCCCAGCCAGTAGGCCGCGTCGGCGTGCCGGCCGAACATCTGCCAGTACCAGGTCAGGTCCAGGGCGAGGGCGACCGCGCCGGGGGCGTCGCCGGTGTCGCACCGCCGGCGTAGGGCGGCGAGCGTGTTGTCGTACTCGGCGCTCACGACCCGGATCGCCGCCGGCTGGCCGGGCCCGCGCAGCTGCGGGTCGTACCGGGCCATCAGCGCGGCGAAGTGGTCGGCGGCCAGGTCACGGACGGTGCCGAGATCGCCGGTGTCGGCCAGGCGGTCGGTGCCGTACTCGCGCAACGTCTCCAGCATGCGGTAGCGGCCCGGTTCGGGCGCGAGCTGCAGCAGCGACCGGTCGACCAGGGCCGCGAGCAGCTCGGGGATTTCGGCCGCCGGCACGGCGGTGCCGGCGCAGACCGCGGTGGCCGAGGCCGGTGTGACGCCACCGGGCAGGACGGAGACGCGTTCGGCGACCGTGCGCTCCTGCTCGCCGAGCAGGTCCCAGCTCCAGGAGATCACCGCGCGCAGCGTGCGGTGCCGGGGCAGCGCGGTCCGGCTGCCGGTGGAGAGCAGCCGGAACCGGTCGGACAGCCCGTCGGCCAGTTCGGGCAGCGACAGTGTCCGTAGCCGGGCCGCGGCCAGTTCGAGGGCCAGCGGCATCCCGTCCAGGCCGCGGGCCACCCGCCGGACCGCGGGCAGCGTCGTCTCGTCCACGTCGAAGCCCGGGCGCACGGCCGCGGCCCGCTCGGTGAACAGGCGTACCGACGCCGCCCGCCGGACCTGCTCGACGCCGTCGTCCGGCCCGGGCAGCGCGAGCGGACCGAGGGGCACCAGGACCTCGCCGTCGACCGCCAGGGGCTCGCGGCTGGTGGCCAGCACCCGCAGCCCGGCGCAGCGGGGCAGCAGTGCCGCGACCAGGTGGGCCACGGCGTCGATCAGGTGCTCGCAGTTGTCGACGAGCAGCAGGCTCTCCCGGCCGCCGAGCCGGTCGACGAGGACGTCCAGCTCCTCGCCCTCGACGCGCGCCCGGGCGTCGAACACGGCGCCGCCGCGCGGTCCGATCCCGGCGAGCAGGGCCGAGGCGACCTTGGCCGGTTCGGTGACCGGGGCGAGGTCGATCATCCAGGCGCCGTCGCGGTACTCGTGGCGGTGGCGGCGGGCGGCCTCGACGGCGAGCCGGGTCTTGCCGGCGCCGCCGGGGCCGAGCACGGTGACCAGACGGCCGGCGGCGAGCCGCGTGGCGATCCGGGCGAGGTCGTCGTCGCGGCCGATGAGGCTGGTCAGCGGCGCGGGCAGGTTGCCCGGACCGGGCCGCGCGGTGTCGGCGGCCGGTCCGCTCCGCACGGGGTCGGCGGCCGGAGCGGGTGGCTCGGCGTGCAGCAGACGCAGGTGGCGCTCGCGCAGGGCGGCGCCCGGCTCGGTGCCGAGGGTGTCGGCCAGGGCTTCGCGGACCCGCCCGTACAGGGCCAGGGCCTCGGCCTGGCGGCCCTGGGCGGCGAGCGCGTCGATGAGCAGCGCAGCCGCCCGCTCGTGGACCGGCCGCTCGGCGAGCAGTGCGGTCAGCCGGGCGGCGGCCGCGTCGGCACGGCCGAGGGACAGCTCGGCGTCGGCGAGGTCGGCGACGGCCTCGACCGAGGTGTGAGCCAGCCGGGTCGCGGCGGCGGGTGCCACCGCGGCGACGGCCGCGGGCTCGGCGCCGGGTTGATCGCCCCACAGCGCCACGGCCTCGCCGAGCACGGCCGCCGCTGCGCCCGGGTCGCCGGCGCGCAGGCCGTCACGGCCGGCGGCGGCGAGCCGCTCGAACCGCAACGCGTCCACGTCGGCCGCGTCCACGTCCAGCCGGTAGCCGCCCGCGACCTGCGCGACGGCACGGGCCGAGCCGAGGGCCCGGCGCAGCCGCGAGACGAGGGTCTGCAGGGCGTGGGCCGCACCGGCCGGCGGGGCGTCGGCCCAGATCGCGTCGACCAGGACACCCTGAGCGACCGGGCGACCGCCGGCTAGCGCCAGCCGTACGACCAATGCCTGCAACCGCGCACCCGGAACGGGCAGGGCGGCGTCACCGCGGGCCGCCCGAAAGGCGCCGAGCAGTGTGAGGCGAAGCCGCGTGTCCCCGTCCATCCACCGATCCTCGCGCGCGCACCCTCGCACCCCCAAATCAGCACGGTGCCCCGGCACATCAGCACGGTGCCCCGGCCCGTCACGCCCTGCGGGAGGCCTGCCGGCCGCACGCACCCGGCGCTGACACGGTGCGGGGCGGAGTGTCAGCGCCGTGTGTGCACCGCGTGAGCGGACCGCGGCAGTCTCCGAGTGACGGATCCCCGATGTCAGATCCCCGATTTCACGCACCGGGTCAAGCGTTCTGTCGGCCCTTCGGAAAGAGGAAATCCCGTGCATGACACAGTGATCGTGGGCGCCGGCCCGGTAGGCCTGTTCCTCGCCTGCGAGCTCCGCCTCGCGGGCTGCTCCGTGGTGGTGCTGGAGCGGGAGCCGGAGCCCCGCTCCCCGTGGAAGGCGGAACCGCTCGGGATGCGGGGCCTGTCCGCCGCGTCGGTCGAGGCGTTCTACCGCCGGGGGCTGCTGCGCCCGCTGCTGACGGCCTCGGGCGTCCGCGACGATCCCGGCGCGGCCCCCGACGCGGACGAGCCGTCACCCCCTCGCAGCGCGGGCCACTTCGCCGGAATGATGCTCGATCCGACCAGGGTCGACCTCGCCGCCCTGCCGTTCCGGCTTCCCGGCCCGGCCGTGGAGGGCGTGATGACGAACCTCGAAGCGATCGAGACGGTGCTCACCGAGCAGGCAACCGAGCTCGGCGTGGAGATCAGGCGCGGTGTCACGGTCTCAGCCGTCACCCAGGACGACGACGGCGTGGTCGCGCGCGCCGGCGGGCACGAGTACGCGGCGCGCTGGCTGGTCGGCTGCGACGGCGGACGCAGCACGGTGCGCCGGCTCGCGGGCTTCGAATTCGTCGGCACCGAGCCGCAGTTCACCGGTTACGTCATGCTCGCCACCGTTGCCGACCTTGAGAAGCTGCGCCCCGGGTTCAACCTGACGCAGACGGGCATGTACCTCCGGACGCACAGGGACGGGCACATCGGCATGACGGATTTCGACGGCGGCGCGTTCGACCGCTCGCAACGGCCGACTCGCGACCACCTCCAGGCGGTTCTGCGCCGTGTGTCGGGCACCGACGTGACCTTGGGCGACGTCCGTCTCGCCGCCAGCTTCACCGATCGGGCGATGCAGACGACGACCTACCGGCAGGGGCGCGTGATGCTCGCGGGCGACGCCGCTCACATCCACTCCCCGCTCGGAGGCCAGGGACTCAACCTCGGCCTCGGCGACGCCGTGAACCTGGGCTGGAAGCTCGCGGCGTCCGTGCACGGACACGCGCCGGACGGCCTTCTCGACACCTACACCCGCGAGCGCCATCCGGTCGGCGCGGGGGTGCTCGACTGGTCGCGCGCCCAAGTGGCGGTCATGAGGCCGGACCCGCATGCCCGGGCGATCCAAGGAGTGGTTCGAGACCTGCTCGGGACCCGGGACGGAACGACCCATGTGTTCGAGCGGACATCGGGATCGTCCAACCGCTACGACCTCGGCAGCGAACACCCGCTGACCGGCCGCAGCGCCCCGGACTTCCGCCTTGCCCACGGCATCCGCCTCGGTGACCTGATGCACGACGGACGAGGCGTCGTGCTCGATCTCAGCGCCGACCGTGCCCTGCACGGTTCAGCGAGGGGCTGGGAGGGCCGGATCCGGTACGCGGTCGGGCCGGCGAGGGACGACCTCGGCCTGGGCGCCGTGCTCGTCCGGCCCGACGGCACAGTCGCCTGGGCGGGTGATCGCGACCCTGATCGTGCAGCGTTCGAGCGGGCCGCCGGCCAGTGGTTCGGCAGTCCGGAACTCTGAGGCAGCCGCCTCGTGCCCAGGTGCGGCGGACGGCGTGCACCCGACACCGGCCGGTCACGCCGCGCTCGCGGCGGCCTGGCTGCGCCTGGTCGCGTGACCGGGCCCGGCCGTTCACTGCGCGCGGCCCTGCTCGGCCTCGGCGCCCGGGCGGACGACCGGCGTGGGCAACTGGTCCGGCAGGAAGACCCGTTCACCCCTCGCCGACCGGCGGCGGAGGACGGCGCCGACGGGGCGGACACCGCCTGACGCGGGGCCGGGCGGGGACGGCCGCTGGTGCCGGGGACACCGGCCGGCGGGCGGCGCGGCTCGCGCGCGGGGCCGGCCGGGCCTTGATCACCGCCCCGGCCTGGCTCGGGCGTGCCGGGATCTCGTAGGGTGGCGCAGACGGACGTGGTGGTCGGCACCACGGGGCAGGAAGTCAGACGCCGCTGGGCGGCGGGGCGGGGCGGTGACCAGAGATGGCGGAGACGACGGCTGTCCCCGGCAGTCCCGATCCCGTGGCCGACACGGGCCCCTGGGACGCCGTGCCGCCGGGCCCCGCACGCAACCCGTACGAGGAGCACCCACCGGGACCGGCCGCGCTGTACGAACCGCCCGCGCAGGCTCCGGCACCCGTCCAGGCTCCGGCGCCCGTGCAGGGGCCGGCGCCCGTCCAGGCCCCGGTACCCGGCCAGGGGTCGGTACCCGTCCAGGCCCCGCCGGCGCCGCCGGCTCCACCGACCGGATGGACCGTCACCGGTATGTCCGTCGTGGCCCCGCCGCCGTCGGCGACGCCGCTGCCGTTCACCGTTCCGCTCCCGGGAACCACCCCCGCCCACGGCGTCCCCGTCGGCCCGGGCGGCCTCGGGACGGCGCCGCGCGGGCGCATCCTGGTCGTCGAGGGCGGCTACGGCAACTCCGGCCGCCGCACCTGGGGGCGCGGCGGACCGGCCCAGGCACCCGTACTGTCGGCGATGCTCGCCGCCGTCTCCCCGCAGGTCCTGCTCGCGGCCGACGCGGTGGACGCCGTCCACCTCCCCGCCGCCAGCGACCCGCACACCGTGCTCGCCCACCTCCGGGCCGCCGCCCGGCACCCCGGACCGCTGCTCGTCCACCTCGGCGGCCACCTGCTCGCCGACAAGCGCGGCGGCCAGCTCCACCTCACCCTGCGCGACTCCAAGCCCGGCAGCGTCCGGCAGGACGGCCTCGCCTGGCAGTCCATCGCCGGCGAACTGCGGCACCGGCCGGCCGAGTGGCAGACCCTGGTGATCGCCGACCTGAGCGCCGACCAGAACGCCCTGCCGTTCCTCCAGGGGACCGTCTCCCCGCTCGCCGACGGCCTCCCGCTCTGGGCCGTGGTCAGCCCCGACCCGGAGCAGATCGGCACCTTCACCCGCGCGCTGATCGAGGCCCTGCACGGCGGCCGCCCGGGCGCGGACGCCGTCCTCGCCCCCGAACAGCTGCGCCAGCAGGTGTACTCGGTGCTGCGCCCGGACGTCGTCATCCTCGCCACGCACGCGCCGAACCGTCCGTTCTTCCGCAACACGGCCCGCCGTACGGACGGCCCGGTCGTCGACGCCACCCCGTACGAGGGCCCGCGCCCGGCCGCCGTGCTGCCGCGCCCGCCGGCCGAGCACGACGAGGGGGTGCGGGACGCCGTTCCGCGCGATGCCGTCCCGGCACCGAGGCCCGCCGTCACGCTGGACAAGCCCGCCGCGGCCGCCTTCGCCGTGGCCGCGCCGACCGGCGTACCGGCCGGCGTACCGACTGCCGCACCGGCCGGCGTACCGGCCGCCGCGCCCGTGCCGCCGTCCGACGGCCCGGTGCACCTCCTCAAGCCCGGGGTCCCGCCCACACCCCCGCCCCCGGCCCACCCCGTCGACCTGCTCAAGGCCTACGCCTGGCGCCCCACCTCGGACGGCGTCGTCACCCTCGACAAGCAGACGCCGACGGACGCGGTGCCGGCGGATGCGGTGCCCGAGGCCGAGGTGCCAGAGACTGCGGTGCCTGAGGCTGAGGCGCCCACGGACGTGGTTCCCGAGGCCGAGGTGCCCGAGGCCGCGGTGCCGGCCCCCGTCGACCCCGCTCGCGTCGAGCCCGAGGCCGCCGCGCCCGCGCCCGACGCCCCCGAGCCTGCCGTGCCCGAGACTGCCGCCGCTCCCGACGCCCCCGAAGCGGACGCCTCGAAGCCCCGCGCGGACTACCGCGAGGTGATCGGCCGGATCGTCCGCAGCGCCGATGCGGGGGACCACACCGCCGCCACCGATCTCGCCTTCGCGCTCGAACTGGAGGCGATCGCCGAGCACGGTGCCGTCTCCGAACCGGTCCTGCAGGTCCGTCAGGTCCGCGCCCACGTGTGCCGCCTGGCCGGGAAGACGATCGAGGCGGCGGACATCTACCGCGAGGTCGCGTTGACCCTGCTCCGCTCCCAGGGCCCGGACCACCCGGAGACCCAGCAGGCCGCCACCAACGCCGAGGCCTGCTGGCGGGCGATCCAGGACCGCGCGGAGGCCATCCGCATCGCCCCCGAGATCATCGAAATGCGCGCCTACCTCCCCGGCCCCGACGGCCGCAAGCTCCGCGCCGCAGAACGCCACCTCGCCCACCTGGCCGCCGACGCCGGCTGATCCTCCCGCTCGCCCACCCCTCCCACCCCTCTCACTCCTCCCGCCGCTGCACAGGAAGTCGGCCAGGCCGATCTCCTGTGCGGGTGGTGCCGGTCCGTCATGTCCGTCATGGGATCGGGAACGTGGACCGGGAGTGCGGGCGAAGGGACGGGCGGAGCCCGGCGCTGCCCGGTCGCGGCCGCGTGCGGCTGCGCCGTGACTGGTGGAAACACTCCAAGATCGGGTCATGATCATTGTTCCTGGCGGGCCCACGGCAGGTGCCCGTCCTCTCGCAGACTTGCAGGACGTGGCGGCCCGGCCGGTCGCCCCGTCTTCGGACCCGTCGACCCAAGGACTGCAGTCGTGAGCGAGCGCGTTCTCATCCCCCGCAACCGGGGCTTCCTCTTCCTGGACTCCCACCCGGCCGGCTGCGAGCGGCTGGTGGCCGACATGTGGCAGGCGTGCCCCGACCCCGACGGCGTGCCGGAGGGTGCCGGGCCGGTGGCACTCGTCATCGGCTCCTCGGCCGGATACGGTCTGGCGGCCACGCTCGCCGGACTCAAGCGCGCCGGCATCCGCGGCGTCATGGTCTCCTTCGAGAAGGCCCCCACCGAACGGCGCACCGCCACGGCCGGCTGGTACCGCACCGCCGCCACCGCCGACATCGCCCGGGCCGCCGGGCGGGATCTGGTCTTCCTCAACGGCGACGCGTTCTCCGACGCGATGAAGGACCAGGTCGCCGACCTCATCGAGAAGCGCTTCGGCGGCAGGCTGGACCACCTGGTCTACTCGGTGGCCGCGCCCCGGCGTACCGACCCCGGCACCGGCACCACGTACGCCTCCGTCCTCAAGCCGATCGGCCGGGCGAACCGCACCAAGACCCTCGTCTTCGACGACCAGGGCGTTCCCGAGGTCCGTGAGGTCGAGACCGGGCCGGCCGAGGGCGACGACGTCGAGCAGACCGTGGCCGTGATGGGCGGTGCGGACTGGGAACGCTGGATCGACCACCTGGCCGGCCGGGGACTGCTCAGCGAGGGCTTCACCACCGCCGTGCTGTCGTACATCGGGTCGTCGCTGACGGCGGCGATCTACCGGCAGGGCACCATCGGCGCGGCCAAGGCCCACCTGGAGGCCACCGCCCGCACCCTGAACGAGCGGCTCGCCGGGACGGTGGGCGGGCGTGCCGTGACCTCCGTCAACGGCGCCGCCGTCACGCAGTCCTCCACCGCGATCCCCGGCATCGCCCTGTACACCGGCCTGCTGCGCGGCGTCCTCGGGGAGGCGATGGTCCCGCCGGTGCGTCAGCTCGCCGCCCTGTGGGACCAGCTCACCGGTGCCGCCCCGCTCGCCCTGGACGACGAAGGCCGGGTCCGCCTGGACGGGTGGGAACTCTCCGACGACGTCCAGGCCGCGGTGGCCGAGCGCTGGGAGGCCGCCACGACCGGTACCGTCGCCGGCCTCGCCGACCTCGACTGGTTCCACGCCGAGGTCCAGCGCCTGTACGGGTTCTCCGTCCCGGGCGTCGACTACACCGCCGCAGTGGCCACCGACGTCCCGTGGCCCACGCCCGCGCCCTGACCCCGACCGGGAGGGCCGCCCGGCGGGGACCCCGCCGGGGCGGCCCCCGCCTCGTCGACGGCCTCCGCGCGCCACGGGCGCGGGGCGGATGTGCCGGTGGGGGAGCCGGGCGGGCCGGCTCCCCCACCGGGGGTGTGCTGGGGTCAGCGGCCCGCGAGGGCGCGGACGAACCTGTTGCCGTCGATGGTGCCGAGGCCGCTGGCGAGGTCGTAGCCCTTGGTGGCCTGGTAGCCCGTCACCTTGTCCCAGGAGTTGTCCCCGGCCGTCACGTCGACCAGGCCGCTCCACTGCTGCGGGAGCAGGTTGAGGCCGTACAGACGCCAGTTGAGCTGGCCGAGGCGGTGGCCGGCGAGCTGGTCGGCGAGGGCGACGATGCCCGAGAAGATCGGGGTCGCCTCGCTGGTGCCGCCGGTGAGGTGCCAGCCGACCGAGGTGGGGTCGTAGGACTCGTACGTCCAGGCGCCGCCGTCCACGGCCGCGCTCATGCTGATGTCGGGCGTGCCGCGGTGGTTGCCGGTGACCCCGGCCACGCCGGCCTGGTACCAGGGGCGGTCGAAGACGCCGGAGACGCCGCCGCCGCCCGCGCCGTACTTGTCGTGCCAGACCTTGTCGGGCGCGGTGCGCTTGCCCGCGTCGTCCAGGCTGAGCTGGGTGCCGCCGATGGAGGTGACCAGCGGGTCGCTGGAGGGCCAGGAGTTGACCTTGTACGGGTACAGGTCCTCGCCGTTCTCCTTGGCGTCGGTCGCGCCGTTGTCGCCGGAGGCGCTGAGCACGGTGACGTCGTGGGCGGCGGCCTCCTTGAAGGCGTAGCGCAGGTCGGTGAGCGACTTGAAGTCGCCCTTGTCGAAGCCGGGGAAGGTGTTCTCGGTGGCGCCGAAGCTCTGCGAGATCACGTCGGCCCTGCCGGACTTGATGATGGCCTTCTCGGCGTCCATCATCTCGGGCAGGCCGGTGGTGCCCTCGGTCTCCGCGACGCCGGTCTCGACCAGGATGATGTGCGCGTCGGGGGCGACGGCGTGGGCGTACTCGACGTCGAGGGTGGTCTCGCCCGCCCAGCCGGTGTGGTCGGCGTTGGTGGGGTCGAACGGCGGGACGTTGCCCCACTTGACGACCTCGACCTGGGTGTCGGGGATGCCCCACTGCTTGTCGAAGACCTCCAGGTCGTGCTGGATGGTCGGCGAGCCGAAGGAGTCGACGATGACGATGGTGCGGCCCTTGCCGGTGATGCCCTCCTTGTACAGCGGGTCGAGGTTGTAGGCGGTCCGGTACTGGAGCGGGGAGTAGCAGTTGATGCCGATCTGGCTGACGCACTGCGAGGTGGGCAGTGGCGCGGTGCGCCCGGTGGCGCTGATGTGCCCGGCGGAGGCGGGGCGGACGTGCACGCCGGCCAGACTGCCGGAGGCCGTGGCGCTCACGGCCGGGACGGAGAGCGTGCCGGCGGTCAGGGCGGTTGCCCCGGCGGCGAGCAGGGCCAGGGCGCGGCGGAGGGTGGCGGGGCTGCCCATGGGACTCCTTGGGACGCAGGGCCCGACCTGGTTCGGTCGGGTCGGTCCGGCCATCCCATCGAGTGCCACATGATCATGCCATAGTCATTTCGTACTGCCGGCATGGTCACGCCTGGCCACCAGAAAAGGTAAAGGCCGTCCCAGGCGAAGGTAACCCACCACCGGGGACGGCCAACTGATGAAACGTCAGCAACCGGTCAGCGTGCCCCACCGTTGACGTACAGCGTCTGCCCGCTCACGTACGAGGCGTCCTCGCTGGCCAGGAAGGCGACCACCGAGGCGATCTCCTCGGGCCGGCCGACCCGCCGCAGCGGCGTCCGGGCGGCGACCTCCGTCTGGTGGTCCTCCGCCGTGGCGCCGACCCGCTCGGCGGTGGCGGCGGTCATCGCGGTGGCGATGTAGCCGGGGGCGACGGCGTTGACGTTGATGTTGAACGGACCCAGCTCGATCGCCAGGGTGGCGGTCAGCCCCTGGATGCCGGCCTTGGCGGCCGCGTAGTTCGCCTGGCCCCGGTTGCCGAGCGCGGAGCGCGAGCTGAGCGAGACGATCTTTCCGTACTTCTGCGCCGTCATGTACTTCTGCGCGACGTGGCTGCAGTTGTAGGCGCTGGTCAGGTTGACCGTCAGCACCGCGTCCCAGTCGGACTTGGGCATCTTGAAGAACAGGTTGTCCCGGGTGATCCCGGCGTTGTTCACCAGGATGTGCACCCCGCCGAGGTCCTGCGCCACCTGGGCGAACACGGCCTCCACCGCGTCGTAGTCGGCCACGTCGCAGCCGTACGCGCGGGCGGTGCCACCCTTGGCGGTGATCTCCTCGACCGTGCCGGCGGCGCGTTCGGCGGTCAGGTCGACGACCGCGACGGCCGCGCCCTCCTCCGCCAGCAGCCGCGCGGTGGCCGCACCGATGCCCTGCGCCGCGCCGGTGACGACGGCGACCTTGCCTGCGAAACGAGTCACAGCAACTCCTTCGATGAAGCGGTGAAGAGGTGAAGAACTGGGGGGAAGTGGACGAGGGCCGATGGCCGATGGCGGCCGTCCGCCGTCCGCCGTCCGTCAGGCCGATTCGACGAGGACGGCGGTGCCCTGGCCCACGCCCACGCACATGGTGGCCAGGCCCCGGCGGGCACCGCTGCGGCGCATGCGGTGCAGCAGGGTGGTGAGGATGCGGGCGCCGGAGCCACCCAACGGGTGGCCCAGCGCAATGGCGCCGCCCGCCGGGTTGACCAGCTCCGGATCGATGCCCAGCTGGTCCATGGAGGCGAGCACCTGGGCGGCGAAGGCCTCGTTCAGCTCGGCCTCCTCCAGCGAGTCGAGCGACCAGCCGGCCCGGCCGAGCACCTTGCGGGTGGCCGGCACCGGGCCGACGCCCATGACGTCCGGGTGCACCCCGGCCGAGGCGCCGGCGACGTACCGGCCGAGCGGCTGGAGGCCGAGGTCGCCGAGCGCCTCCTCGCTGACCAGCACCAGGCCGGCCGCGCCGTCGTTCATCGGCGAGGCGTTGCCCGCCGTCACCGTGCCCCCCGCCCGGAAGGCGGGCTTCAGCCGGGCCAGCTTCTCCAGGCTGGTGTCCTCGCGGATGCTCTCGTCCTGGCCGACCGTCACCCCGTCCGGCCGCTCGACGGGGACCAGCTCGGCGTCGAAGTGGCCGTCCTTGCGGGCGGCGGCGGCGCGCTGGTGGCTGCGGAGTGCGAAGGCGTCCTGCCGCTCACGGGTGATGCCGTACCGGGTGGCGACCTCCTCCGCGGTCTCGCCCATGGAGAGGACGCCGTGCAGGTCGGCCATCCGGGGGTTGGTGAGGCGCCAGCCGAGCCGGGTGTCATAGGTCTCGATCTTGTGCGGCAGCGCCTCGTCGGGGCGGGGGAGGACGAAGGGGGCGCGGGTCATCGACTCGCAGCCGCCGGCCAGCACCACGTCGGCCTCGCCCGATCCGATCGCCCGGGCGGCCATGGTGACGGCCTCCAGGCCGGAGGCGCAGAGCCGGTTCACGGTGGCGCCGGGCACGGTGTCGGGCAGGCCGGCCAGCAGGACGGCCATCCGGGCGGCGTTGCGGTTGTCCTCACCGGCCTGGTTGGCGGCGCCCCAGTAGACGTCGTCGATCCGGGCCGGGTCGAGGGCGGGTACGTCGGCGAGCAGGGCGCGCAGCACGGTGGCCGAGAGGTCGTCGGGGCGGACCGTGGCGAGCGCTCCGCGCAGCCGGCCGATGGGTGTGCGGCGGGCTGCGGCGAAGTAGACAGGACGCACGTCGTCGGGCTCCTTATCAGCGGTAACAGCGGTAACAGCGGGGATGACGGGAACAGCGGGAACAGCGGGAACGACAGGAGTAAAGGGGACAGCGGAACGGAAGGGGCAGGGCTCAGAACGCGTTGACGCCGGTGAGCGCGCGTCCGATCAGCAGCTTGTGGATCTGGCTGGTGCCCTCGTAGAGGGTCATCACCCGCGCGTCGCGCAGGTACTTGCCGACCGGGTACTCGTCGATGAACCCGTAGCCGCCGAAGACCTGGAGCGCGTTGTTGGCGGCCCGGACGGCGGCCTCGCTCGCATAGAGCTTGGCGACGGAGGACTCGGCGGCGAACGGCAGGCCGCGGTCGATGTGGTCGGCGACCTTCCAGGTGAGCAGCCGGGAGGCCTCGACGTCCACGGCGATGTCGGCGAGCAGCTCCTGCACCAGCTGGCGCGAAGCGATCGGCTTGCCGAACTGCTCGCGCTCGCCCGCGTACCGGACGGCGGCGTCCAGGCAGGCCCGGGCGATGCCGACGCAGCCGGCGGCGACCGACATCCGGCCCTTGGCGAGTGCGGCCATCGCCACGGTGAACCCCTTGCCGGGCTCGCCGAGCCGCGCGGAGTCCGGCACCCGGACGGCGTCGAAGGCGAGCTCGGCGGTGGCCTGGCCGCGCAGGCCGAGCTTGCCGTGGATCTCGGTGCGGGTGAACCCGGGCAGGTCGGTGGGGACGAGGAAGGCGGTGATGCCCTTGTGCCCCGGACCGCCCGTCCGGGCGAAGACGAGGGCGACGTCGGCCCAGGTCCCGTTGGTGATGAAGGTCTTGGCGCCGCTGATCAGCCAGTCCCCGCCGTCCCGGACCGCGCGGGTGGTGAGGTTGGCGGCGTCGGAGCCGGTGCCGGGCTCGGTGAGCGCGAAGCAGCCGAGCGCCTCGCCGGAGGTGAGCCGGGGCAGCCAGTGCTGCCTCTGCTCCTCGCTGCCGTAACCGTTGACCGACTTGGCGACCAGGCCGAGCGAGACGGAGACGATGCCGCGCACGGCGGAGTCGCCCCGGCCCAGCTCCTCCAGGGCCAGGCAGTAGGCGAGGTGGTCGCCGCCGCTGCCGCCGTACTGCTCGGGGAGGGTGAGGCCGAGCAGGCCCAGCTTGCCGAGCCTGCCGATGATCGCGCGGTCGACGGACTCGGCGCGGTCCCACTCGGCGGCGTACGGGACGATCTCGCGGTCGGTGAAGGCGGCCGCCAGGTCACGGAGGGCTGCCTGCTCCTCGGAGAGCTCCAGGTTCATCGGGACCCCGTTAAACTAGCGCTGCAAGTTTTATGGGGGGACTGTAGCCCCGACCGGGCCGCACTGGGAAGAGGCGCCTGCCAGAATCGGTCCCCACCCACCCGAACGCAGTCACCCGAACGCACTCACCCGCACCGACCGCTCCGAACGCGCCGGACCGCCCCGCACCCGCCGACCGATCCGAACGCGCCGGACCGACTCGAACCCACCGACCCGCACCCACCCACTCGAACCCGCCGACCCGACCGGAGGAACCGCGACGATGGCCCGCCCGCGCACCCCCCTGCTCAGCCGCGAGCGCATCGTCACGGCCGCGCTCCAGCTCATCGACGCCGAGGGCCTCGCCGCGCTCTCCACCCGCCGCCTCGCCACCGAGCTGTCGGTCAGCGGGCCGTCGCTCTACAACCACTTCGCCACCAAGGACGAGCTGTTGGACGCGGTGGTGGACAGCGTGATGGGCGAGGTCGACCTGTCGATGTTCGGGCGGGACGCGCCCTGGCCGGCGGCGCTGCGCGACTGGGCGCGCTCCTACCGGGCCGCCCTCGCCGCGCACCCCAACATCGTCCCCGTGCTCGCCCAGGGCCCCGGGCGCCGGCCGAACGCCCTGCGGCTGGCCGACGCCGTCTTCGGCTGCCTGGTCGAGGCGGGGTGGCCGCGCGGTCAGGCCACCCGGATCGGCGCACTGATGCGGTACTTCGTCGCCGGCTCGGCGCTGGCCTCGTTCGCGGCGGGCTTCCCCGAGGACGCCGGCGTGTACGACGCCGCCGACTACCCGCACCTCGGCGAGGCGCACCGGCTGGCCGAGCACCGGAGCGCGATCGACGAGGGGGCGTTCGAGACCGGACTCGAAGCGCTCCTCGACGGGTTGCTCCTACGGTACGAGCGCACCGTCCCGCGGCCCTGACCCCGTGCGCCCCTGACCCCGTGCGCCCCCGGCCCCGGGGCGGGTCACCAGCGCGGGTCACCGGGGCGGGTCACCAGGGCTCGCGCGCCACGAAGGCTGGCCGCAGCGAAGGGTCGACCGGGTCGTAGTACCGGTGGTAGACGGGGGTCAGCCCACCGGAGACCGGCGGCACGATCCAGCTCCAGTCGGCGGGGGTCGGCCGGCCGAGCCGCTTCTCCTGAGCGACGTGCTTGAGGAACCGCCCGGACTCGGTGTGGTGGTCGGCCATGGTCACCCCGGCCTCCT
This sequence comes from Kitasatospora sp. NPDC056181, assembly GCF_042266225.1. Lineage (NCBI taxonomy): Bacteria > Bacillati > Actinomycetota > Actinomycetes > Kitasatosporales > Streptomycetaceae > Kitasatospora > Kitasatospora sp. NPDC056181. The sequence continues at coordinate 34,147 of NZ_JBHJUK010000024.1, read as the reverse complement.
GGAACGAGTGCAGCACCGCCACGTTGAGCTCGACCAGCGCCCGGTCGCGCCAGAGCGTGCGGTCGTTGGAGGTGTCCAGGCCGAGCCGTTCGGCGACGGTGGCCAGCATGTCGTACCGGTCGGCGTCGGCGAGGTTGCGGGCGCCGATCTCGGTGCCCATGTACCAGCCGTTGAACGGTGCGGTGGGGTAGCGGACGCCGCCGATCTCCAGCGTCATGTCGCTGATCGCCGGTACCGCGTACCAGCGCAGGCCGAGGTCGGCGAACCAGGCGTGGTCGGGGTGGACGAGGTCGACCTCGAGCGTGGTGTCGTCCGGCAGCTCGTACCACTCGGGGCGTTCGCCGGGCCGTTCCTGGACCAGCAGCGGCAGCACCTCGAAGGGTTCCTCGCCGCACTTCCAGCCGAGGTCCCGGGCCCGGGCGGCGAGCCGGGCACCGGCCGGGTCGCCGATCCAGGCGCCGTCCCCGTCGGGGTGGCCGGCGTAGCGGACCAGCTGCTGGTTGAGGATCCGGGCGGCCGGACGGCCGGGCCGGTCGGGGGCGAACACCGAGATCACCGGGCGGATCCGGCCTCCGTTGCCGGCCACCCGCAGGTGCTCGAAGCACTCGGTGGCGATGTCGTCGGCCGAGCCGAGGTGCCGCAGGTCCCGGACGACCAGGCTGCGCCAGTACAGCCGGCCGATGCAGCGGGCCGCGTTGCGCCAGGCCAGCCTCGCCCCGTAGGCCAGTTCGGCGGGCGTGTGCTCGTAGGTGCCGGTGCGGTCGATCTCGTCCAGGACGGCCCGCAGCCGTTCGGCCGGGTCGCCGGCGGCGGGCTGCTCGTGGTGGAACTGCCGGACGAACGCCTCGGCCTCCGCCGGATCGGTGAAGTGGTCGGCACCGGAGCCCGAGCCGGCACCGGAGCCCGAGCCCGAGCCGGTGCTGCGGGCGGCGCCGGTGGGGCCGTCCGCGGACGGCCCGGAGGCCGGGCGCTCCTCGGGAGCCCCGGCGAGGCGGGTGAGCGGGCCGGTGACGTGGTCGGTCAGCCGGCCGGCGGGGTGTCCGGTGCCCTCGGCGGGCGCCGGCCCGGCGGGTTCGGGCGCGGGGTGCGTGTGGGCGTACGGGCAGCCGGTGGCAGGCGCTGCCGCGGTCCTGCGGGCGCTGCGGGTGCGAAGCCGGTTGAAGATCAAGGACACATCCCTCCTGGCCACCAGGAGTACCGGAGGTGTGCGCCCCGCCGCAGGGAGTGAACGATTCGGCCCCCGCACCCGCGCCGGGGGCGCTAGGGTGCGGGGGCCGAACGTCCGACGGTCCGACGGTCGGATCAGCCCATGTCCTCCAGCCGGATGCCCTTCGTCTCCTTCATGAACCGTGCCACGAAGAGGACGGACAGCGCCGCGAACGCCGCGTAGACGAGGTAGGTCGCCGAGAGGTTCCAGCGCGAGAGCGAGGGGAACGAGACGGTGATCGCCCAGTTGGCGATCCACTGCGCGGAGGCGGCGACGGAGAGCGCGGCGGCGCGGATCCGGTTGGGGAACATCTCGCCGAGCATCACCCAGACCACCACGCCCCAGGACATCGCGAAGAAGAGCACGAACGCGTTGGCGGCGATCAGCGCCACGGTGCCCTGGAGGTCGGGGAGGGTCACGTTGTCGCCGCTGCCGGTGGCGGAGGAGAACGCCCAGCCGCAGGCGGCCAGTGCGACGGCCATGCCGACCGAGCCGATCAGGGCGAGCGGCTTGCGGCCGATCCGGTCGACCAGCAGGATCGCGACCACGGTGCCGAGGATGTTGATGACCGAGCCGATGAAGCTGATCAGCAGCGAGTTGCTCTGGTCGATGCCGACCGACTGCCAGAGGATCGACGAGTAGTAGAAGATCACGTTGATGCCGACCAGCTGCTGGAAGACCGAGAGGCCGATCCCGACCCAGACGATCGGCAGCAGGCCGAAGCGCCCGCCGAGCAGGTCGCGGAAGCGCGGGCGGTGGTCGGAGTCGATCAGGCCCTGGATCTCGGCGATCCGGGCGTCCGTGTCGGCGCCCCTGCCCTCGACCTCGGCGAGCACGGCGCGGGCCTCGTCCAGGCGGCCGGCCGCGATCAGGTAGCGCGGCGACTCGGGGATCATCGAGGAGAGCACGAAGTAGAGGGCGGCGGGCAGCACGCAGATGCCGAGCATCCACTGCCAGGCCTCCAGCCCGAGCAGCCGGCCGCGGGTGTCACCGCCCGCGGCGTCCGCCAGCACCCAGTTGACCAGCTGGGAGATCGCGATGCCGAGCACGATCGCGGCCTGCTGGAAGGAGGCCAGGCGCCCGCGGTACTTGGTCGGCGCCACCTCGGCGATGTAGGTCGGGGCGATCACCGAGGCGATGCCGATGGCCGCTCCGCCGAGGACCCGCCAGCAGGCGAGGTCCCAGGCGGAGAACGGCAGCATCGAGCCGACCGCGCTCACCGCGAAGAGCAGCGCGCCCGCCTTCATCACCTTGATCCGGCCGTAGCGGTCGGCGAACCGGCCGGCCAGCGCGGCGCCGACCGCCGAACCGAGCAGTGCCGAGGAGACGATCAGGCCGGTCACGCCGTCGCCGACGCCGAACTTCTCCTGGATGCCGGAGACGGCGCCGTTGATCACGGAGCTGTCGTAGCCGAACAGGAACCCGCCGAGGGCCGCGGCGGCGGTGATGAAGACGACGAAGCCGAGGCGGTCGGAGGATCGGGCCTCCGCCGCCGTCGGCTCCATCGGCTCCGTGGGCTTCTGGGTGACGCTCACGATCTTGACTCCTGGTACTCAACACTGAGCTTGGTAGCCGCGATCGTAACCCGTCAATGTTCAAGTGTTGTACGTGGGATGCCCGCCAAGTCCCTTTCTCTATTAGTAAAGTGAACTGTCAAACCTGGGGGGAGGCCAGCGACAGCCCGAATCGCCCCTCGTCGTCCGTCCACCAGTGGGCGAGCCGCAGGCCGGCGGCCGCCAGCTCCCCGGCGACCCGCTCCCGGCGGAACTTCGCCGACACCTCGGTGCGCAGCTCCTCGCCCGCGTCGAAGTGGACGGGCAGGTCGAGCGCCGGGATCTTCACGGTCTGGGTGCGCAGCGAGCGCAGCCGCATCTCGATCCACTCCTGCTCCGGGTCCCAGAGCGCCACGTGCTCGAACGCGTCCGGGTCGAAGTCGGCGGACAGCTCGCGGTTCAGCACGTTGAGCACGTTCCGGTTGAACTCGGCGGTCACCCCGGCCGCGTCGTCGTAGGCGGCGACCAGCACGCGGGGGTCCTTCACCAGGTCGGTGCCGAGCAGCAGGAAGTCGCCCGGGTCGAGCGCGGCGCGCAGGCCGCGCAGGAAGGCGGCCCGCTCGGCGGGGAGCAGGTTGCCGAGGGTGCCGCCGAGGAAGGCGACCAGGCGCGGGCCGCCGTCCGGGGGCAGGCCGAGCCGGGCGGTGAAGTCGGCCAGCACGCCGTGCACCGCCAGCTCCGGGTACTCCCCGGCGAGCGCCCCGCCGGCGGCGGTCAGCGCGCTCTCGCTGACGTCCACCGGGACGTAGGTGTGCAGCGTGCCGAGGTCGCGCAGGGCGTCCAGCAGCAGCCGGGTCTTCTCGGAGGAGCCCGAGCCCAGCTCGACCAGGGTGCGGGCGCGGGTGGCGGCGGCGATCTCGCCGGCCCGGGCGGTGAGGATCGCCCGCTCGGCGCGGGTCGGGTAGTACTCGGGCAGCCGGGTGATCTCCTCGAACAGCTCGCTGCCCCGGGCGTCGTAGAACCACTTCGGCGGCAGCCACTTCGGTTCGGAGGTCAGACCGTGCTGCACGTCGTGGCGCAACGCGGTGCTGAAGTGGTCGGCGGGCAGCAGTCGGGTGAGGTCAAAGGTGCTCATGGCAGACGGGTCCTCGGTTCAAAAGGTGAAGGAAGGGCGGTGGGGGAGGTGGAGGGCTCAGAGTGGCCGGACGGTGCCGAGCGGCCGGACGGTGACGCCGTCCGGGCCGGCCAGCAGCAGCGAGCCGTCCGGCACGGCCGTCCAGTCCGGGTGGTCGTCGTACGGCTCGGAGGCCACCACCACGCCGCGCCCGGGCAGCGTCCGGTGGTGCAGGGTGTCGCCCCAGGCGGTCGCGGCGAGCGCGCGGCCGTCCGTGAGCAGCAGGTTGAGCCGCGCGGTGGTGTGCGCGGCCACGTCCGCGACGGTGCCGGCCAGCGCCTCGCCGAGGCCGGCGCCCGCCCGCAACCGGTGCAGCGCCAGGCCCCAGACGAGTGCGGAGTCGGTGCGCGACACCAGCTCCAGCAGTTCGGCCGGCGGCAGCAGCCCGGCCAGGGCGTCGAGCTTCGCGGGCCAGCCCGCCACCGCGCCGTTGTGGCTGAACAGCCAGCGCTCCGCGGCGAACGGCGCGGCCGCCTCCTCGCCCGCCGCGCAGCCCTGGGTGGCCGAGCGGACGGCCGCCAGCAGCGCCCGGGTGCGGATCACCCGGGCGAGGTCGGCGAACGTGGCGTCCGCCCAGACCGGCCCGGCCCGCCGGTGGCGGGCCGGCACCTCGTCGCCGTCCGCGTACCAGCCGAGGCCGAAGCCGTCCGCGTTGACCGTGCCGTACTGCTGCGCCCGGGGTGCCCAGGACTGCCGGTAGAGCCCGAACGGGGGCTCCACCAGCAGCTCCTGCGGCGCCACCGGCGCGCCCAGGTAGGCGAGGTGACGGCACATCAGTCGGTCTCCGCGTCGGCGGCGGTGCGGAACCCGGCGAAGATCTGCCGCCGGATCGGGTAGTCCCAGTTGCGGAAGGTGCCCCGGCAGGCGACCGGTGCGACGGCGAAGCACCCACCGCGCAGCACCTTGTACTCGGGGCCGAAGAAGACCTCCGAGTACTCCTTGTACGGCCAGGCCCGGAATCCCGGGTAGGGGCGGAAGTCACTGGCCGTCCACTCCCACACGTCACCCATCAACTGCCGCACTCCGTGGGGCGATTCGCCGTCGGGGTAGCTGCCGGCCGGGGCCGGGCGGAGGTGGCGCTGGCCGAGGTTGGCGTTCCCGGGCGCGGGCGGGGCGTCCCCCCACGGGAAGCGGCGGGAGCGGTCGGTGGCCGGGTCGTACCGGGCGGCCTTCTCCCACTCGGCCTCGGTCGGCAGCCGCCGCCCCGCCCACCGCGCGTACGCGTCGGCCTCGTACCAGCTGACGTGCAGCACCGGTTCGTCGAGGGGCACGGGCTCCAGCACGCCGAACCGGCGGCGGAGCCACTGACCGTCCTCGTGACGCCAGAACAGCGGGGCGCTGAGCCGGGCGGTCCGCCGGTGCTCCCACCCCTCGGGGGTCCACCAGCGCGGTTCGTCGTACCCGCCGTCGGCGATGAACCGCAGGTAGGCGCCGTTGGTGACGGGCGTGGTGTCCAGCCGGAAGGCGGGCAGCTCGACCCGGTGCGCCGGGCGCTCGTTGTCCAGTGCCCACGGCTCGGTGTCGGTGCCCATGGTGAACGGGCCCGCCGGGACGAGAACGTCGGCCGGCAGGGCGGCCGCGTCCGCCGGGGCGGGCGGCGGCGGGGGAGCGGCCAGTGCGGGCTCGCCCACCCGGAGCTGATGGGTGATCAGCATCGTCTCGTCGTGCTGCTGTTCGTGCTGGGCGATCATGCCGAAGGCGAAGCCGGCGTCCAGCAGGGGTGCGCCCTCCAGCGGGCTCTCGCCCAGCAGGTCGAGCACCCGGCCGCGCACCTCGTGCGCGTACGCGCGGGCCTCGTTCGGCGGCAGCAGCGGCAGGCTGGGGCGTTCGGCGCGCGGGTGTTCGAACGCGTCGTAGAGCGGGTCGATCTCCGGGTGCATCGGGTCCCGGTGGCCGACGTTGCGCAGCAGCCAGAGCTCCTCCTGGTTGCCGATGTGCGCGAGGTCCCACACCAGCGGGGACATCAACGGCGAGTGCTGGGCGGTCAGGTCGCGGTCCTCGACGCAGTCGGTGAGCGCGGCGGTGCGGGCGCGGGCGGCCAGCAGCTCGGCGGCGATCGTCTCGCGCAGCGCCTCCAACGAGGCCGGCGTCTCCAGCGGCGGGCGGGCGTCGGGGCCGGCGGCGGGGGCGCCGGTCGGGCGGGCGTCGTCGATCATGGTGCGGCCTCCTCCGGGGGAGTGCGTCGGGCGCCGGACCGCAGCGCGTCCAGCTGGTCGTCGGCCGGGCAGCGGCCGCGCGCGGGATAGCGCTCGGCGTACTGGGCGACGGCGGTGCGCAGCCGCTCGGCACCGGGCAGGCGGCCCAGTGCGGCGTCGGCGGCGGCGAAGCAGGCGAGGGTGGCGCGGCGCAGCCCGGGGTCGGCGACGGCCAGGGTGGCGGCCCGGCGCCAGGCGTCGCTGCGCGGCGGGCGCGGGCCGTCGGCGCGCTCCAGCGGCTCCAGTGCGGCGAGCGCGGCCTCGGCGGCCACCGGGTCGTCCAGCAGTGCGGTGACCAGGGCGGCGGGGACGATCCAGCCGTCGCCGGGTTGGGCGTCGATCATCCGCAGCTCCAGGTGGCCGCGCGGGCGGACCGGCGGGAACAGCGTGGTGCGGTGGTAGTCCAGGTCGGCCAGGGTGGGCGGGCGCTCGCCGGCGCCGCGTAGCCAGTCGGCGAAGGTCAGCCCGGCCGGCGCGGTCCAGGGCAGCCCGTCGGGGCGGCGGATGCAGAGCACCTCGGCGTCCAGCACGTACCGGGCCCAGGCCTCGCGCGGGTCGCCGTGGTCGGGGCCCGGGGCGAGCGTGCGGGTGGGGTCCATCCGGGACCATACGGTCTGGCGGGTGGACCGGTGACCGGTCGGTTTGCCGTCCAGCAGCGGGGAGTTGGCGAAGGCGGCGACCAGCACCGGGCCGAGCCGGTGGGCGAGGCGCCAGCGCCGGTCCAGTGCGTGCGGGCCGTCCGTGGCGCCCGCGTCCAGGCAGACCTGGACGGAGGCGGTGCCGGTCATCATGATCCGGCCCCAGGGCCCGGCCGAGTTGAAGAACCGTTCCATCGCCAGGTAACGGGGGTGATCCAGCACCATCTCCCGCGGACGGGCCAGGGGATCGGTCCCGGTGCCGGTGAGGCGCAGGCCCTGGGCGGCGAAGGCGGCCCGCAGGGCGGCGAGGTCGCGTCGGGTGTCGTCGACGCAGGTGGTGAGGCTGTCGGCGGGCGGGGAGCTGAGCTCGACCTGTCCGCCGGGTTCGAGGGTGAGGCGGGCTCCCGAGGGGAGCGACGTCCCGTCGGGGCCGCCGAGCGGCAGCGCGTCCAGTGCGGCGTGAAGCCGCTCCGGTAGGACGGGGTCGGCGGGACATCGGTCGTCGTGGACGAACCACTCGACCTCGACGCCGACCAGCCGGGGAGGCCCGATCTTGAAGCAGACCCCGGCCATGTGGCTGCGCGCGGCCGACTCGGTCAGCGGCGTCACCCCGTCCGGGGGCGGCTCGGTGGTCGGTCGGGCGGTCGGGCTGGTCGGGCGAACGGGTATCACCGGACTCACCATCCTCGGGATCACGATTGCGGCCCGGTCTACCCTGCCCAGTCTGCTACGGACCATGCGAAGGCGCTCCGCAAACATCTCGTGAAGAGATGTCGTCGCAGGTCAGAGGCGGTGCAATCGGGTGATTCGGGCCTTTTCGAGGCCCCGCGCAGGGCCTTTTCCCGGTCCGCCCGGAGGCCTCCTCGAAGCCTGCTCGGAGCCTCCTTGAGGCCTCCTCGAAGCTTCCTCGGAGCCTGCTCGAAGCGTTCGGGCGGCCTCGGGGCGGCCCTCCCGGAGCCCCTCCCCCGAAGCCCCCGAAGCCCCCGAAGCCTCAGAAGCCTCAGCGGAGCCGTGCCAGCCGCTCCAGGACGGCCTCCAGGACCGGGCCCGGCAACGCGTAGTCGAGCCGCAGCGCGCCGCGCCCGCCGGGCCCGAAGTCCGCCCCGTCGGAGGCCTCCAGACCGCACCGCTCCAGCAGCGCCGCCCGCGCCCCGGCCGGCGGCAGGCCGAGCGCGGCGGCGTCCACCCAGAGCAGGTACGAGGCCTCGGGTGCGGACAGCACGGCGTCGCCGAGCAGGCCGGTCAGCCGGTCCCGCGCGCTCGCCAGGTGCGCCAGCAGCGCGTCCAGCCACGGGCCGCCGTGGCGCAGCGCCGCCTGCTGCACCTCCTGCTCCAGCAGCCCGCCCTCCCAGAAGCCGAACCCGGCCGTCACCGCGGTGAGCCGCTCGCGCAGCGCGCCGTCCGGGACGAGCGCGAAGCAGCTCGGCAGGCCGGAGGTGTTGAAGGTCTTGCCGACCGAGTTGAGCGTGACGGTCCGCTCCCGGTACGGGCCCGCCACGGCCACGGCCACCGGATGCCGGTGGCCCGGGTGGGTGAGGTCGCCGTGCACCTCGTCCGAGACCAGCACCGCGCCGGCCTCCGCCACCGCCCCGGCGAGCGCGCGGACCTCGGCCCCGGTCCAGACCCGCCCCGACGGGTTGTGCGGACTGCTCAGCAGCACCGCCCCGCCCCCGCGCGGCGCCAGCCCGGCCACCGGCAGCCGGTACCCGGTGCCGTCCCGCTCCAGCGGCACCTCCTCGTAGGGCAGCCCGGCGGCCCGGCAGAGCTGGGCGAAGCCGCCCCACTCGGGCGTCGGGAACAGCACCGGCCCGGCCGGGCGCACCGCCTCCAGCAGCAGCCGTACGGCGGTCCGCGGGCCGAAGGGCAGCAGCATCACCCAGGCCGGGTCCACCGTCACGCCGTGCCGCTCCCGGTACCACCGCGCCACCAGCGACCGCCCGGACGGATCGCAGACGGTGTACCCGAACGCCCGGTGCCGGGCCCGCTGTGCCAGCGCGCGGGCGACGGCGGGCGGCCCGGGCAGGTCCATGTCGGCGAGGCCCATGGGGATCACTGCGCCGGCCGCGCCGGGCGTACCGGCCGCCCGGGCCCACTTGCTGCTGCCGGTTCCGGCGCGGTCGAAGGGCCGGCCGAAGCCGAAGTCCTCGGGTGGGGCGGTCACGGCAGGGGCCTCCCGGTACGGCGGCGGGCGAAGACGTCCGCAGCCACGGTAGGGCGTGCCGTGCGGATCCCGCCGGATCGGGGCCGGATCGGGCCGCGCCGCCCCGGACGCGCATCGGAGGGCGACGGACGGACGGGCCGCATCGGACGATCACTCGAACCGGGCCGCCCGGAGCCGGTGGCCGACTGGATGATGATCAGCCGTCCGGCCGCCCGGTGGACGGGGGCGCGCAAGGGCGGGCGCACGCCGTACGCTGCGCCCTTGGTACGGCGTTCGGGCAGGACGGGCAGGACGGGGAGGACCAATGGCGACGACGACGACGCGCGACACGGTGGCCGGCAGCGGACAGGACGAGGAGGTCACCCTCTTCGTGGCCCGCCGAGTGGAGCCCGGGTACGAGGACGCCTTCGAGGTCTGGGCGAAGGACATCCTGGCCGCGGCCGCGGCGCACGAGGGCAACCTCGGCACGGGGCTGCTGCGGCCGGCCGGGCCGGACGACCCCTGGCACCTGCTGCTGCACTTCCGCGACGGCGAGGCGTTCCGCTCCTGGCAGGCGTCCCCGGCGCGGGCGGCCTGCTTCGCCGTGGCGGACGGGCACCACCACGAGGTGCACCGGCACGAGATCCTCGGCATGGAGGGCTGGTTCGCCACCACCAAGGCGGCCGCGTCGAAGGGACGCCCGCCGGTGCGCTGGAAGATGGCGGTCGCCTCGACGCTCGCGATCGCCCCGATCGTCGTCACCTCGACCCTGTTGATCGCCCCGCACCTCTCGGGCCTGCCGACGGCGGTCCGGCCGCTCGTCACCGCGCCGCTGATCAGCGCGCTGATGACGTACGCGGCGCTGCCGGTGGTGACCCGGCTGCTGCGGCCGTGGCTCTTCCGCCGCTGACGGCCGGGGCCGATCCGGGCGTGACTCCGCCCGGATCGGCCAGGACGCCCCGGGTCGTACGCCTGCGGTCCCGGACCTGCCGCGCCGCAAGGCCGATTGACGTGTGCCGGGGCCGCGGACGATCATTTCCCACCCGGCTCGACGCGCACCGCTACCTGGTCACCACCCTGTGGTCCGGGGCCGCCGCTCACGCGCACTACGCCGCCGGACACCTGCCGGCCCTGCGGGAGCGTGCCGCGCCCGGGGCCGACCTCCACTCGGTGACCGGCCACCTGCTGCCCCTGGAGACGGCCTGGCGCGTCCTGCCGCAGCGGTGACCCCGGGCCGGTCCTGCGCCGCAGAGGCGTCCGGCCCGCCCTGCCGGTCCCCGCCCTGCCGGTCCCCGGCGAGCCGGCCGCCGGGGCCGGTCCGTCGTCCGTCGTCCCTCTTCCGTCAGCCGTCCGCCGTCAGGTACTCCGCCAGCCCCCGCCGGCCGCGCCACATCATCGCGGCGTGGTTGGCGCGGAAGACCGGGTGCAGGGGGAGGGCGAGACGGCGCAGCAGGGGCTTGGCCGGCCTGGTGTCCTCCTCGAACAGCACGTGGCTGCCGGCGCCGTCCGGGGCGACGGTCCAGCGGGACCAGCCGGTGAGGTCGCCGTGCATGGCGGCCTCCAGCACCCCGGCCGCGGGGTCGCACCGCACCGTCTCCAGGCCGATGACCAGCCGGTAGGGCAGCAGCGCGCGCGCCACCACCTCGCCGCGGCCGGGGCCGGTCTCCCGGGCGGTGCGGATCTCGGGCCACCAGAGCGGATAGCTCCGGACGTCCTCCAGCGCCGTGTACACGGCGGCGGGCGGCGCGGGCAGTCGCCAGACGCCGCGGAACCGGTAGTGGTTCGGGTCCATCCGCCGAACGGTACCCGCCCGCGACGGGGGAGCGCGCCCTTCGCGCGCCGCCCCGGCCCGCCGCGTCGCGCTACTCCGGTTCGGCCAGCGTGAACGCGGTGTTGACCAGTGCGACGTGGCTGAACGCCTGCGGGGTGTTGCCGAGTTGGCGGCGGGCGCGCGGGTCCCACTGCTCGGAGAGCAGGCCGAGGTCGTTGGCGAGCCCGACCACCCGGGCGAAGAGTTCGTGCGCCTCGGCCCGCCGCCCGGTGGCGGCCAGTGCGTCGGCGAGCCAGAAGGAGCAGGCCAGGAAGGCGCCCTCGCCGCCGGGCAGGCCGTCGGTGCGCTGGTGGGCCTGGTAGCGGCGGACGAGGCCGCCGTGGTCGAGGCCCTCCCGGACGGCGTCCACGGTCCGGACCACCCGCGGGTCGTCCGGCGGCAGGAAGCCGCTCTTGACCACGAACAGCGTGGCCGCGTCCAGCCCCTGCCCGCCGTAGTGCTGCACGAAGATTCCGCGCCGCCGGTCGTAGCCGTGCTCGCAGACGTCGGCGTGGACGGCGTCGCGCATGGCCCGCCAGCGGTCGACGGGCGCGGGCAGGCCGGTGGCCTCGGCGAGGCGGACGGCACGGTCGGCGGCGACCCAGGACATCACCTTGGAGTGGACGAAGTGCCGCCGCCCGCCGCGGACCTCCCAGAGGCCTTCGTCGGGTTCGCGCCAGTGCCCTTCCAGGTACTCCATCAGGGTCCGCAGCAGGATCCAGACGTGCCGCTCCATCGGCAGGCCGGCCAGCAGGGCGAGGTGCAGGGTGTCCACCACCTCGCCGTAGACGTCGAGTTGGAGCTGGTCGACGGCGGCGTTGCCGAACCGGACAGGCCGGGAGTCCTCGTACCCGGGCAGCCACTCGGCGACGGTCTCGCCGAGGACGCGTTCGCCGGCGACGCCGTAGACGGTCTGGAGGTCGCCGGGGTCGCCGGCGATGGCGCGCAGCAGCCAGCGGCGCCAGGCGGCCGCCTCCTCGCGGAAGCCGCCGCGGAGCAGGGCGGAGAGGGTCATCGAGGAGTCGCGCAGCCAGCAGAACCGGTAGTCCCAGTTGCGCATCCCGCCGATCCGTTCGGGCAGCGAGGCGGTCGGTGCGGCGACGATGCCGCCGGTGGGGGCGTAGGCGAGCGCCTTGAGGGTGATCAGCGAGCGCAGCACGGCGTCCCGCCACTCGCCGCGGTAGCGGAAGCCGGCCGTCCAGCGCTGCCAGTCGCGCAGGGTGGCGAGCAGGGCCTCCTCGGGGTCGGTCCGCGGGGTGGTGGGCAGGTGGGAGGGCTGCCAGGTGAGCACGAAGGCGACGCGGCGGCCGGCGGTGACGCTGAAGTCGGAGGCGGTGATGCCGTCCACGCCGTAGGTGTGCACCCCGGGCGGGACGCGCAGCCAGGCGGAGTCCGGTCCGGCGACGGCGACCCGGTGGCGGCCGGTGCGGCGGACCCAGGGTTCGATCCGGCCGTAGTTGAACCGCAGCCGCAGTTCGCTGCGGACCGCGACGGTGCCCTCGACCCCCTCGACGATCCGGATCAGTTGCGGGGTGCGGGCGCCCTGCCCGCGCTGGGGCATGAAGTCGGTGATCCGCACGGTGCCGCCGGGCGCGTGCCACTCGCTCTCCAGGACGAGGCTGTCGTCGACGTAGCGGCGGGAGGAACACCGCGCGGCGCCGACGGGGGCGAGCCGCCAGGCGCCGTGCTGCCGGTCGCCGAGCAGGCCGGCGAAGCAGCTGGGGGAGTCGAACCGGGGCAGGCAGAGCCAGTCGACCGACCCGTCCCGGCCCACCAGGGCGGCGGTCTGCAGGTCGCCGATCAGGGCGTAGTCCTCGATGCGTCCGGCCATCACCCCATTCTCGGCCGTCGCCGCCCGTCCGGCAGGCCGGGGCGCCGCACCCCGGCGGCCACGGGGTGCGCCGGCCCCGGCCGGAACCCGCCGCACCCCGGCGGGCCCGGGCCCCGTCGAGCGGAACCGGAGACTCCGGCAGGATGGGAGAACTCCGCTTGCACGCGTTCGGCGTGCAAGGGAGGATCTTTTGTGCTTGTAGTCTCATCAGTCGCAGCCGTCCCTTAGGACAGCTGGCTTCCCGGAACCGGAGCGAAGGAGTCCCTAGGATGCGGCGACCGAACTGGGTACCGGAGGGCACGGACCTGGACAAACCGAACGCCGCGCGGGTCTACGACTACTACCTCGGTGGTTCGCACAACTTCGAGGTGGACCGGGAGATGGCCCGCAAGGCGATCGCCCTGTGGCCGGAGCTGCCCCAGATCATGCGCTCCAACCGGGCCTTCCTGCGCCGCGCCGTGCAGTTCGTGACCGAACGGGGCATCACCCGCTTCCTGGACATCGGCTCCGGCATCCCCACCTTCGGCGCCGTGCACGAGATCGCCCGGGCGATCCGCCCCGAGGCCGAGGTCGTCTACATCGACCGCGACCCGGTGGCCGTCGCGCACAGCCGGCTGCTGCTGCAGGACGACCCGAAGAGCGACGTCGTCCAGGCCGACCTGCGGGACATCGACGACCTGCTGGCCCGCCCGGAGGTGCAGAAGCTGCTCGCGGCCGGCGAGCCGGTGGCCGTGCTGCTGGTCGCCGTCCTGCACTTCGTCAGCGACTCCGAGGACCCGTGGAAGCTGGTCGAGGTGCTGCGCGACGCCCTCCCGCCGGGCAGCGCGCTCGTCCTCTCGCACGCCTCCCTGGAGGGCCGCCCGGACCAGGCCGAGGACCACCAGAAGCTCTACCGGATGACGCCCACCCCGCTGACCATGCGCACGCACGAACAGATCACCGCGATGTTCGCCGGCTTCGAGCTGGTCGAGCCCGGCGTCGTCTACCTGCCGCAGTGGCGGCCCGACCAGCCGGAGGCCGTCGGCCAGCACCCCGAGCGGATGACCGGGGTGGCGGGCGTGGGGTTCCGCCCGTGAGCGGTTCGCCGGTGTCGGGCAGCGCCGAACGGTTCCACGAGGACTGGGCGCGGCTGCTCTCCGGTGACCACGGCACGGCGGTCCACCCCGGCCTGCTCGGCCGGCTGGTCTCCCGGACCGCCGTGCTGCTCCACCGTGCCCAGCAGGACGAGCCGTTCGAGCCGCACCTGGCCTCCCAGGCCGGTGCGGAGCTCGTCGACGCCCATTTCACGGACCCGGTGGTCCTGGCCCGCGCGTTGGAGCTGCTCCAGGAGCAGCCGGTCACCGACGACCGCGGGCCCGCGCTCTGCGGCGCCTTCGCGGCCGGCTGGGCGGCCGCGCTGCGCGAGCGCACCCTGCGCGAGCAGGAGGCCATCCGCACCGCCGCCGACCTGGCCCGCAAAGAGGCCGAGCGGGCGCTGCGCGCGTCCGAGGCCCGGTTCCGCGCGCTGTTCGAGAGCGCGGCGATCGGCATCGGCATCGGCGACACCGACGGCAACATCCTGGCCGTCAACAAGGCGCTCCAGGAGCTGTTCGGGGCCGCGCCCGAGGACATGCAGGGCCGCCGGGTCGGCGACCTCGTGCACCCCGAGGACGCCCCGGGCGTCTGGGAGGCCTACGAGGAGCTGATCAGCGGCAAGCGGGACTACTTCCAGTTCGACAAGCCGTACTACCGGGCTGACGGCGAGGTGGTCTGGACCCACCTGACGGTCTCGCTGATCCGTGACGACGACGGCGTGCCGCAGTACCAGGTGGCGATGCTGGAGGACATCACCGACCGGTACCGGCTGCAGGAGCGGCTGCGCCACCAGGCCACCCACGACCCGCTGACCGGCCTGCCCAACCGGGCGGCGTTCTTCGAGCGGCTGGAGAAGCTGTTCGAGGAGCCGGACCCGGGCGCCCGGTTCGGCCTCTGCTACGTCGACCTCGACGGCTTCAAGGTGGTCAACGACAGCCTCGGCCACGACACCGGCGACCAGCTGCTCTCCGCCGTCGCCGCCCGGCTCAAGGCGGCCCTGACCCCGCTCGGCCACCTGGTCGCCCGGCTCGGCGGCGACGAGTTCGTCGTCCTGCTGGAGAACTGCCGGGGCGAGCAGGAGGCCGTCGCCGCCGCCAAGACCGTGCTGAAGTCGCTGGCCGGGCCGGTCCTGATCGGCGATCACAAGCTCGCCGTCGGCGCCAGCGTGGGCGTGCTGGAGCGGCGGGTCTCGACGACGACCCCGGGCGCCGCCGTGCGCGCCGCGGACCTGACGCTGTACCGGGCCAAGGAGGCCGGCCGCGGCCGCTGGACGCTCTTCGACCCCAAGGAGAACGCCCGCGCGGTCAGCCGGTACGCCGTGTCCGTCCGGATGCCGGCCGCACTCGACCGCGGCGAGTTCTTCATCGACTACCAGCCGTTGTACGCGCTGGCCGACGGCCGGCTGGCCGCGGTGGAGGCGCTGGTGCGCTGGCGCCACCCGCAGCTCGGCGTGCTCGGGCCGGACGAGTTCGTCACCACCGCCGAGGAGACCGGCCTGATCATGCCGCTCGGCCGCTGGGTGCTGGAGCAGGCCTGCGGCCAGGCGGCCGACTGGATCAAGCGGTTCGGCGACGACGCGCCGCAGCTGAACGTCAACCTGGCGGTCCGTCAGGCGCGCAGCGCCGCCCTCGTCACCGACCTCGGCCGGATCCTCGAATCCACCGGCCTGGACCCGGCCCGGCTCCAGCTGGAGATCACCGAGTCCACCGTGGTCGGCCCCGAGGACGAGGCGCTGCGCACCCTGCACGGGCTGGTCGACCAGGGCGTCTCGCTCGCCGTGGACGACTTCGGCACCGGCTGGTCCAACCTGGCCTACCTGCGCGACCTCCCGGTCTCGGGCCTGAAGATCGCGGGCTCGTTCGTCGGCGACCTGCACGACCCCGCCAAGGACGAGGAGACCGGCTGGCGGATCGTCAGCGGCCTGGTGTCGATGGCGCACGCGCTCGGCCTGACCGTCACCGCCGAGGGCGTGGAGACCCGGCGGGACGCCGAACGGCTGCGCACCATCGGCTGCGACTGGGCGCAGGGCTGGCACTTCGGGCGGCCGGTGCGGCCGGCCGAGATCGCCCGCCGGATCGCCGAGGAGCCGGAGGGTCGCCCGGTCGGCGGCTGACGACTGACGACTGACGACTGACGACTGACGGCCGACCGCTGACGGCGGCCGCGGCCCTGGTCGGCGGGCCGGGCCCGGCCGTTGTGCGGGGTCGGGACGGGGCCCAGGGCCACGTCGGGCAATTCATGCCGAATCCGGCATAAGAACTCAATCCCCGCAAACCTCTTGACGTGACGCCGGTCACCTGGGCACGATGAGGCCCTGGCACACCCCGCACCCCCGGTGCGGGAAGCACATTCGGCCAGTTCGACAGACCGGCGCTTCGGCGCCCGTGAGAGCCGGCGGCGGATTCCCACCCGGGCCGCCCGACCCGCTCTCCGCGTTTCGGCAGTCCCCGTCCGGGGACTTCCCTCCGGGGCCCCGCCCGCCCCGCGCATCCGTCGCGTACCGGGCCCGCCCCGTCACATCAGGGGCCGCGCCGTGCCCGGCGCCCGCCCGCCGCCTCCCCCTGAGAGGCCGTCCTCGATGAGCACCACCATGCCCCCCAACGTCGTCCCGTACCCGAACCAGGACGGCCGGCCGCAACGCCGCGCCGAGGACCGGGTCAACGCCCGGCGGCCGATGCGCCGGGCCGGGGACGGTGTCGCCAGCAAGCACGGCGTCACGCTGGTCGTGCCCGCCCAGAACGAGGCCCGCAACATCCCCTGGGTGTTCGAGCAGATCCCGCGCTGCGTCGACGAGGTCATCCTGGTCGACGGCTCGTCCGACGACGCCACCGTCCCGATGGCCCGGCACTGCCTGCCGACCGTCCGCAGCGTCCAGCAGTGCGGCCCGGGCAAGGGCAACGCCCTGCGCACCGGCTTCGCCGCCGCCTCCGGCGAGTACATCGTCATGATGGACGCCGACGGCTCGATGTGGCCCGGCGAGATCCCGCACTTCCTGCACTTCCTCGACCACGGTTTCGACTTCGTCAAGGGATCGCGGTGCATCGCCGGCGGCGGCTCGCTGGACCTCACCAAGATCCGCTCGCTCGGCAACCGTGCCCTGCTCGCCGTCGTCAACTACCTGTACGACGCGAGCCTCACCGACCTGTGCTACGGCTACTGCGCCTTCCGCCGCTCCTTCCTGGACGCCCTCGACCTGCGCTCCACCGGCTTCGAGATCGAGGCCGAGATGATCGCGCACGCGCTGCGCTCCGGACTCCGGATCGCCGAAGTGCCGAGCCTGGAACTCCCCCGCCGCAGCGGTCGCTCACACCTCCACGCCGTCTCCGACGGCCGCCGGGTGCTGAGGACCCTGATCTCCGAGCGTCCCGGCGCCCGGTCCTCGGCGGCCGTCGCCGCGGAGGAGCGATGATGAATGGCCCCGACCGGCGCACCGCAGCTGCCTGCCCGCGCCCCGCCGCCCGCGACTCGCTCTACACCCCCGTCCGTGTTGTCGACCTGGACCTGGACGAACCGGGCGAGCTGCGCTCCCCCGGAGGTCTCGGTGCCGCCGACCCGGACGGCCGCGTGTTGGCGTTGGTGCGGCTGCACGGACACCCGCTCGGCTTGGTCACGGCCACCGGAACAGCAGGCGAGAGCGCCGCGCTGCGCCGGGCGCTGGTCGATGCCGCTCACCGGGAACTGCGTGTTCCCGCCCTGTCCACCGCGACACCCGCGGCGCGTCCCGGTCGGGTCGGCCGCGCCCGGGTGCCTGCGGGCAGGCCGACGGTCTCGGTGATCGTCTGCACCCGGGACCGGGACGAGATGCTGCCGCGTTGCCTGGACTCACTGGTGCGGATCGGCCCTCCCCTCGTCGAGGTGATCCTGGTGGACAACGCCCCCAGGAACGACGCCACGGAGAAGCTGGTCCGGACGCGCTACGGTGACCGGATCCGGTACGTGAAGGAGCCCCTGCCCGGCCTCTCCCGGGCCCGCAACCGCGGCCTCGCCGCCGCACGCGGCGAGTTCTGCGCCTTCACGGACGACGACGCCATCGCCGACTCCCGCTGGGTGAACGCCCTGGTGGAAGCCTTCCAGTCGGACGACCGGATCGCCTGTGTGACCGGCCTGGTGCTGCCCGCGGAGCTCGACACCAAGGCGCAGTTCGTCGTGGAGCAGTACTGCGGTCCCGGCCGGGGCTTCGAGGCCCGGAGCTGGTCGCTCAAGGGCTCCGCGGACGACCCGCTGGTCCAGTTCTCCGTCGGCAGGTTCGGGATGGGGGCCAACATGGCCTTCCGCACCTCGGTGCTCCGGGCCCTCGGCGGCTTCGACCCGGCCACCGGCACCGGGACGCCCTCGCGGGGAGGGGAGGACCTGCTCTCCTTCCAGCAGGTCCTGGCCGCGGGGTACACCGTGGCCTACCAGCCCGACGCGCTCGTCTGGCACCGGCACCGGCGGACCATGGAGGCGCTGGCCCACCAGATCAGCGGGTTCGGGGTCGGGTTCGGCGCGTACCTGGCGGCGGCGGTGTCCCACCGGCCGAGCCTGCTCGCCGAGCTCCTCCGGCGACTGCCCTACGGCGTCTGGCGGTGGCACGTCAGCCACCGTCCCGGCGGCCGGACCGGGCCGGCCGACGTCGACACCCTGCGGGGCCTGCGCAGGCTGGAGCGCCGAGGACTGCTGTACGGCCCGTTCTGCTACCTGTTCACCGTCTGGCAACAACGCCATCCCCGGGCTGGAGGTCGGCTGTCATGACCACCCCGATCGCCCTGCCGCCGGCGCCCGTCGAGGTCGCCGAGCTGGACCTCGAACGCCCGGACGAACTGCACCGGCCCGGCCGGGGCGAGGTGTTCACCCCGAACGGCCGGGTGCTGGCCCTGATCCGCCGCGGGGGACAACCCCTCGGCCTGGTCACCGCCGAGGCCGCGTCCGACGACCCGGCCGCCTTCCGCCGCGCCCTGGCCGCCGCGGCCGCCCGCGGGCTCGACCCGCGTGCGGGGACCGCGCTGCGGCCGGAGGCGCCGCCCTACGCCCCGCTCGTGAGCATCGTCGTGTGCACGCACGACCGCGTCGACCTGCTGCCGCGCTCCCTGGACGCCCTCCTGGCCGGCACCTACCGGCACGTCGAGGTGATCGTGGTCGACAACGCCCCCTCCGACCGGGCCACCGAGCTGCTCGTCGCGCTCCGCTACCCCGGCCGCGTCCGGTACCTGCGCGAGCCGGTGCCCGGCCTGGCCCGTGCCCGCAACCGCGGCCTCGCCGTCGCGCGCGGGGAGATCTGCGCCTTCGCCGACGACGACCTCCTGATCGACGAGGGCTGGGTGGCCGCCCTGGTCGACGGGTTCCGTTCGGACCCGCAGGTGGGCTGCGTGACCGGCCTGGTGCTGCCCGCCGAGCTGGACACCCGGGCGCAGATCGCGCTGGAACGGTACTGCGGCTACGCCAAGGGCTTCACCGTCCGCAGCTGGTCGCTCGGCGAACCGTCCGACGACCCGCTCTTCCCCTTCGCCACCGGCCGGCTCGGCACCGGGGCCAACATGGCCTTCCGCACCGGCCTGCTCCGCTCGCTCGGCGGCTTCGACCCCGCGACCAGCACCGGCACCCCGGCGCGCGGGGGAGAGGACCTGCTCTCCTTCCTCCAGGTCCTGACCTCCGGCCACAAGGTCGTGTACCGGCCGGACGCGCTGGTGTGGCACCCGCACCGCCGTTCCATGGAGGCGCTGACCACCCAGGTCTTCGGCTTCGGCGTCGGCTTCGGCGCCTACCTGGCCGCAGCCACCCGCCGGCAGCCGCGCCTGCTGGCCGCCCTGCTCGCCCGGGTGCCGCGCGGGATCCGGCAGACCCTGCGCCGGGGTGACCCGGCCGCCGGCCGCCGCGACCCGCTGATGGTCCACCTCGGGCGGCTCGAACTCCTCGGCCTGCTCTACGGGCCGGTCTGCTACCTGCGCAGCGTCCGGCTGCAACGCCGGGCCGACACCACCGCGAGGCCGTAATGTCCATCCTCGACCACACGCGCTCCAAGCGGCGGGCGGACACCGCACGGCCGTGCTCCTGCCCGGTGGCGCTGCCCTGCGAGTGCTCGTACCCGGCCCTGCTGCGGGCCCGGATCAGAGCGGCCGCCCAGAGCCTGCGCGCCGACTCCCTGATGCACAACGGCCACGTACTGGCGGCGAGTTCGATCGTCGCGGCCGGACTCGGCGCGTTCTTCTGGATCCTCGCCACCCACTACTACAGCGTCGAGGCCGTGGGGCGCAGCTACGCCGCCCTGTCGGCCGCGATGTTCCTGGCCACGCTCGGCAGCCTCAACCTCGGGGACGCCCTGGTGCGCTTCGTCCCCGCCGCCGGCCGGCACACCAGGCACCTGGTGCTGCGGTGCTACGCGATCAGCACCGCTTGCAGCGCCGCGGTCGCGGTCGGCTTCCTGCTGCTGGTCCCGGTGGTCGCCCCCAACCTCGGCTTCCTGCACTCGCCGATGCTCGCGGTCGCGTTCGTCGTGGCCACCGCGGGCTACGCGGTCTTCGTACTCCAGGACGGCGCGCTCACCGGCACCCGCAGGACCGGCTGGGTCCTCGGCGAGAACGCCGTCTTCGCGGTCGCCAAGTCCCTGCTGCTCGCCGCCTGCGCGGCCCTGGCCGTCGGCACCGGCATCCTGGTCGCCTGGGCGGTGGCCATGGTCGTCGCGATCGGGCTGGCCAACGTGGTGCTGTTCCGCCGCGCCGTGCCGGACCACGAGGCGGCCGGCGACGCCGACGCCGAACCGCCCCAGCGGGTCCTGCGCTGGGCCGGCGCCGACTACCTCGGCAACCTCTTCAGCTTTGCGAGCTACAGCGCCGTCCCCCTGATCGTGCTCGCCCAGCTCGGCCCGGAGGGCAGCGCCTACTACTCGCTCGCCTTCGTCATCGCCTCCACCCTCTTCGTCGCGACGTTCAGCATGGGCCACTCGCTGGTGGTCGAGGGCGCGCGCGACCCCAAGCGGCTCGCCGAGTACGCCCGGCGCATGCTGCGCCACACCGGTCTGCTGCTGGTCGGCGCCGTGCTGGTGATCGAGATCGGCGCGCGCCAGATCCTGGCCGTGTTCGGCCCCGAGTACGCCGAGCACAGCACGGCGGTGCTGCGTCTGCTCGCCCTGTGCGCGCTGCCGATCGCGGTGACCAACGTGGTCATCCAGGTGGCCCGGGTCCGCCGCTCGCTGCCCTGGATGGTCGGGGTGCGGATGGCCTCCGCCACGATGATCATCACCCTGGTCGCCCTGCTGCTGCCGAGCCACGGACTGATCGGCGTCGGCCTCGCCTGGGTGATCTCCGAATACACGATGGCGGTGGCACTGCTGTTCGTCCTCCGGCGCTGGCTGCGTGCCATGGAAGGAGCCCAGGACCATGACCACTGACCAGTCCTCCGGGCGGGCCGACGACCGGACCCCCGAGCGCGCCGCCGACGGCCGTGCACCGAGCCTGACCGTCGTGATCTGCGCCTACACCGTCGAGCGCTGGGACGACCTGTGCGCCGCCGTCGCCTCCGTACGCGGCCAGCACCACCCGCCCGCCGAGGTGCTGCTCGTCGTCGACCACTGCCCCGAGCTGCTGCACCTCGCCCGGGAACACCTGTCGGCCGACGCGCGGATCCTCCCCAGCCGGCAGCAGCGCGGCCTCTCGGGCGCCCGCAACACCGCCCTGGCCGCGGCCCACGGCGAGCTGATCGCCTTCCTGGACGACGACGCGACCGCCGACCCCGCCTGGACCGGGCGGCTCCTGGCCGGCTACCGGACACCCGCGGTGCTCGGCGTCGGCGGCCACGTCAGGCCCTGGTGGCAGAGCGGCCGCCCGGACTGGTTCCCGCCCGAGTTCGACTGGGTGGTCGGCTGCTCCTACCGGGGACTGCCGAGCCGGCCGGCCGGGGTGCGGAACCTCATCGGGGCCAACATGTCCTTCCGCCGTGCCGAGGCACTGGCCGCCGGCGGCTTCCGGACCGACCTCGGCCGCGTCGGCCGGCGTCCGCTCGGCTGCGAGGAGACGGAGCTCTGCATCCGCCTCGCCGCCCGCCACCCCGGCGCCGTCCTGCGCTACGAACCGGCCGCGGCGGTCCTCCACCGGGTGCCGCCGGCCCGCACCACCTTCTCCTACTTCGCCGCACGCTGCTTCGCCGAGGGCCGTTCCAAGGCCGCGGTGGTGCGGCACGACGGCGCCGCCGCCGGCCTCGCCAGCGAACGCGCCTACCTGCGGCACACCGTGCCCGCCGCGCTGCTGGACAGCCTGCGGCGGCGCCGGCCCGCCACGGCGGCGGCGCTCTGCGCCGGCGTCACCCTGACCGCCGCCGGCTACCTCACCGGGTTGGCCGGCGGCTGGGCCGCACGGACCGCGCCCCGCCGGACCGGCGCGGTCCGTCCGGCCACCCGTGACCGGACCGCCGGCGCCGCGCCCACCAAGGCCCGGCCCACCGGGGGCCGCCCGACCAGGGACGGGCCATGAGCGCGATACCCGTCTTCCTGTACCACTCGGTCGCGGACGACCCGCCGTCCTGGCTCGCGCCGTACACCGTCACGCCCCGCGTGTTCCGCGAGCAGCTGGACCGGATCAAGGACAGCGGCCTGTCGCTGGTGCCGCTGCGCCGGCTGGTCGCCGCCCTGCGCGGCGGTCCGCCGCTGCCGCCCGGCGCCGCGGTCCTGACCTTCGACGACGGTTACGCCGACTTCTACTGGACGGTCGCCCCGATCCTCTCGGACGAGGGCCTGCCCGCCACGCTCTACGTCACCACCGGCGCCGTCCACCCGCCCGGCGGGCAGGGCACCGGCAGTCTGCTGCCGCCGGCACCGATGCTGAACTGGCGCCAGATCGGCAACCTCGACGCGCTGGGCGTCGAGATCGGCGCCCACTCCCGGACCCACGTCCCCATGGACACCGTCTACGGCCGCCGGCTGACCGACGAGATCGCCAGCTGCAAGTCGGCCCTGGAGGACATCCTCGGCCACGAGGTCGCCTCCTTCGCCTACCCGCACGGGTACTCCGGCGCGGAGGTCCGCCGCAAGGTCGCACAGGCCGGCTACACCTCCGCGGCCGCCGTCGGGAACGCCTTCAGCTCCCCGGCCGACGACCCGCTGCGGATCTCCCGCCTGATGGTCCGCGCCGACACGCCGCCCCAGGTGTTCGACGACTGGACGAAGCGCCAGGGCGCCCCGACCGCGCCCTTCCAAGAGAGCGCCGCCACCCGGGTGTGGCGGGCCTACCGCCGCCTGCGCGCGGCCCTCGGCAGCCCGGTCGGCGGGCCCCAGAGGACTCGCGGTCAGGAGTGATCACAGTGACCGACGCCCTGGAACGTGAAGACGTCCGACCCGACCCACGGACACCGGCCCACCGCTCAACCACCCACCGCAGCAAGGCCCAGCGGGCCCGCGAGCTCCGGGCGGCCCTCTCCGAGGCCGGCTGGTCCGGCTGGGTCGTCCGGTGCGCACTGCCGGCCGCGCTGGTGCTCTGGCTGCTGGCCCTCTCCCGGGTGGACCTCTCCCGGATGGGCGACCTCGGCCTGCTCCAGGCCCTTCCGCCGGCCTACTTCGCCGCACTGGGCCTGCTCACCCTCGGCTTCGTCACCGCGCTGCGCGCCCCGCAGGTCCGTCACCGCTGGCCCGCCGCCTACGTCCTGGCGCTCATCCTGGTGATCCACGCGACGCCCAGCCTGCTGTACCCGACCCTGCGGTACGCCTGGGCCTGGAAGCACGTCGCGATCGTCGACGCCATGCTGCGCCACGGCGGGACGGTGCCCGGGGCGGGCAAGCTGGACGTCTACAACCAGTGGCCCGGCTTCTTCCAGCTCCACGCGGTGATCCTGCGCGCCACCGGCCTGGACTCCGTCCTGGGCTACGCCTCCTGGTACCCGCTGATCACCAACCTCCTGCTGGTCGGCCCGCTGCTGATGCTGTACCGGAGCATCACCACCGACCGCCGACTGGTCTGGGGCGGGGTCTGGATCTACTTCGCGACCGCCTGGGTCGGCCAGGACTACTTCTCCCCGCAGGCCTTCGCCTACGTGCTCTCCCTCACCGTGATCGCGCTGGTCATGCGCCGGCTGGCGGTGGCGCGCTCGCTCGCGGCGGACGCACGCGAACCCCGGGAGGGGAGGCCGGGCCTGCCCGGAGCCCTGGCCCTGTCGGCGGCGGACGAGGCATCGGCCCGCGGCGGTTGGCGGGCGGCGCCGTTCGCGCTGGTCCTCGTACTGATCGCCGCGATCGTCTCCTCGCACCAGCTGACCCCGATCATGCTGACCGTGAGCATGGCCCTGCTGGCCCTGGGCCGCCGCAACCGCCGCACCGTCCTGCCGGTACTGGCCGCCGTGGCCGGGCTGACCGTGCTCTGGGACGCCACCGTGGCCCGGCCGTTCGTGTCGGAACACCTGACCAGCCTGGTCACCGCCCTGGGCTCGCCGGACCACAACGCGGTGGCCGGCCTCGCCCGGCTGGGGCAGGCCGCCCCCGGCCAGATCATGACCTCCTGGGCCGACCGGTGCCTGACCGCCACCGTCTTCCTGCTCGCCCTGGCCGCCCTGATCCGCCACCGCTGGGTGCGCCGGGTCGGCCTGGTACCCCTGCTGGTGGCGCCGCTCGTGCTGCTGCTGGCCAACGCCTACGACGGGGAGATGCTCTTCCGGGCCTACCTGTTCGCCCTTCCCGCCGCCGCCTTCCTCGCCGCGACCCTGCTGTGGAGCCCGCGTGCCGTCCGGCCGCCCGCCCCGAAGTCCGACCCGCCCGGCGCGTCGTCAGGTCCGTCGTCCGCCACCTCGTCCGGCACGTCGTCCGCGCCCCCGGCCGACCGCCCCGTCGGCCCGCTGCGGACCGGTGCCACCGCCGTCGTCCTGCTCGGCCTGCTCGCCGGCCTGCTCTTCGGCTACTTCGGCAAGGAGAGCATGAACTACTTCACCCCGCAGGAGGCCGCCGCGCTCCGGTACGTCGCCGCCACCCCGCCCGGCTCCCGGGTGGTCTCGCTCACCGCCAACGAGCCGGGAGGCGAGATGCGCTACGACGACCACGACCGGCTCGTCCTCGGCGACGCCGCCGGCGCGGACCTCCAGCGCCTGGCCACCAACCCCGGCGACGTCCTGCGGCTGGCGCTGGAACGCCCGAACGTGGCCGGCGGACCGAGCTACGTGATCCTGACCCGGGCCCAGATCGCCGAGTGCGAACTGACCGGGCTGCTGCCGGCCTCCGCCACCAAGGCCTTCGCGGCCGCCGCGGCGAGCTCGCCCGAGCTGCGGCCGGTGTTCTCCAACGAGGACGCCGTCGTCTACCAGTACGTCCCGCCCGGCGGCGCGAACGCCGCAGCGGCCCCGGCCGGAGGGAGGACACCATGACCGTCCGCCCGTGGACCCTGCCGCGCGTGCTGCCCGCGCTCTCGGGCTGGATCGCCCTCGCCGCCCTGCTGCTCCCGGCCGGGAACCCGCTGCGGGCCGTCGCCGCCGGCATCTTCCTGCTCGCCGGTCCGGGCGCGGCGGCCGTGGCCTGGGCCCGGCCGGGCCCGTCCTGGCGCGATCGGGGGCCCGGCCGGCTGAGCGCCGTCTCGCTGACCGTGACGCTGAGCCTGGCGCTGACGATGCTGGCGGCGGAGGCGCTGTTCTTCCGACACTCCTTCACGGTCGGCCGGACCGTCCTGGCCCTCGCCGTCCTCACCACCCTCCTGACGCTGCTTCCGCGCCGGCTCCCCGCCGCCCCCGCACCCGTGACCGGCGGGCCCGCCCGGCCCGCCCACAGGTTCCGGCGCCCGGGCCGGCAGGCCGCCCGGCCCAAGGTCCGGTGGCGGATGCTGTCGGTGGCCGGAACGCTGCTGCTGGTCGCCGCCTGCGGCGCGGTCAACGGCGCCGGCGTCGGCGCGGCGGCGCTGCACCCGCAGTCCGCGTCGCCCACGAGCCCGACCACCATCCTGCCGCCGGTCGGGGCGGACCAGCCGCCCGGGACCGGCCCGTGGCACCAGGCCTTCCGGGACGACTTCAACGGCACCTCACTGGACGGCTCCAAGTGGACCACCTGCTACGACTGGAACGTCCGCGGCTGCAGCAACACCGGCAACCACGAGGACGAGTGGTACCTCCCGGGCCAGGTCTCGGTGGCGGACGGCGCCCTCACGCTCACCGCCCAACGCCAACCCACGCAGGGCAGCGACGGGAAGACCTACCCCTGGACCTCCGGGATGGTCTCCACCGGCCGCGACAACTGGGACGGCACCCCGCGGCACACCTTCACCTACGGGTACTTCGCCGCCGCCCTCAGGACCACCGACCAGCCGCTCGGCATGTTCCCGGCGTTCTGGCTGCTCTCCGCCAACACCCGGGGCGGGCTGCCGGAGCTGGACACCGTCGAGTTCATCAACACCAACCAGTACGCCGACCTCAACCTGCACGCCGAGGCCCCCGACGGCAGCAACATCGACGCCCACTACGCCCACGGCCCGCAGGACTACTCCCTCGGCTACCACGTCTTCGGTCTCGACTGGGAGCCGGACGCCGTGACCTGGTACGTCGACGGCGTCCAGGTCTTCCAGGTGACCGACCCGGCCGCCATCCCGACCACCCCGATGGAACTGATCCTCAACCTTGCCGTGGGCTACCAGCAGTCGCCCCCGCCCACCGTCGACAAGACGCAGGTGCAGGTCGACTGGGTCGCCGTCTGGCAGCACTGAAACGCACGATCGGAGGAGGTGCGACACCATGAACCGCGTCCATCACGCCCACCGGGCCAGGCCGGCCCTGGACCGGGACACCGCAGTCCTGCTCGTCAAGGTGGGGAGGTACCCGCTGGCGCACGGCCCGCTCGGCGTCGTGCGGTCGCTGGGCCGCGCCGGGGTTCCCGTCCACGCGATGGTCGAGGACCGCCTCACCCCGACGGCGCTCTCCCGCTACCTGACGCGCGCCTTCGTCCGGCCCACCACCGGGCGCGAGGGCACGGACGAGCTGCTCTCGGCCGTCCTGGGCGTCGGCCGGGCGATCGGCCGCCGGTGCATCGCCCTGCCCACCGACGACGAGGCCGCCGTCCTGCTCGCCGAGCACGCCGAGGAGCTGGCCCCGTACTTCGTCCTGCCCCCGGTGCCCGCCGGGCTCCCGCGGCGGCTGGCCAACAAGGGCGCCATGCACGCGATCTGCGAGGAGCACGGCGTCCCGGCACCCGTCACCGTCGCTCCGGGCGACCACGACGAGCTGCTGAAGGCCGCCTGGACCTGCGGCTACCCGCTGGTGCTGAAGAACCTGGAGCCGTTCACCCGGCTCAGCCGCCCCGTCGTCCCGAACACCACGATCGTGCACGACGAGCGGGAGCTCCTGGCCAACTGCCCGACCGACGAACGGTTCTCGGTCCTGGCCCAGGAGTACCTGCCGCCGGAACGCTCCGAGGACTGGATCACCCACCTGTGCTGCGGCCCCGGAGGCGAACCACTCGCCGTCTTCACCGGGCGCAAGCTGCGCTCCTACCCGCCCGCCGGCGGATTCACCACCCGGGCCGTCGCCCTGCCCAACCCCGAACTGGCCGAACTGGCCGCCGGACTGTGCCGGGCGATCGGCTACGGGGGCATCGCCGATCTGGACTGGAGGCTGGACCTGCGGGACGGAAGGTACAAGCTCCTCGACTTCAACCCCCGCACCGGCGCCCAGTTCCGGTTGTTCGAGACCGAGAACGGCCTGGACGTCGTCCGTGCCCTGCACCTGTCGCTCACCGGCCGCCCGGTCCCCCGTGCGCCGCAGCTGAACCGCTTCTACGGGGTCGGGCAGCTGGACGCGCTCTCCGCCGCGGTCACGGTCTGGCGCGAACGGCGGCCGCTGCCCGATCTGCGGCCGCGCCGGTCGACCGAGCGCGCCTGGCTCTGCGGCGACGACCTCGCACCCGCCGCCGCCCTGGCGGTCCGCTTCGGCGGCCAGGGGACGCGGCGCGTGGCCGACCACGTGCGGCACGGGATCGCCGCCCGTCTCACTCCCGGAGGTTCGACATGATCTCTCCCAGTCCAGTTCCCGTCGCGGTCGTGGGGGCCGGGCCGTACGGGCTGTCAGTCGCGGCCCACCTGAAGGCGAGGGGTGTGGCCGTACGTGTCCTCGGCGTGCCGATGGGCAGCTGGAGGGCGCGGATGCCGGTGGGGATGTTCCTGAAGTCCACCCCCCGGGCCTCCTCGATCTCCGACCCCGAGGGCCGCCACGGTCTGAACGACTTCCGGGCGGCCGAACACCGCGCGTGGGTGGGCGACCGGTACGCGGTGCCGCTCGACGAGTTCATCCGCTACGGCGACTGGTTCCAGCAGCGGTGCGTCCCCGAGGTGGAGCGTGCCGCCGTGACCCTGATCGAGCCGGCGCCGCACGGCTTCCGGCTCTCCCTGGACACCGGGGAGTCGTTCACCGCCCGGACGGTGGTCCTGGCCAACGGCTTCCCGCCCTACGCGAGGATTCCCGCCGTGCTCAGGCCGCTGGCCGCGGCCGGCCTCGCCTCGCACACCTCGGAGCACGCCGACCTGGCGAAGTTCGCCGGCCAGCGGGTGGCGGTGATCGGCGCCGGGCAGTCGGCACTGGAGAGCGCCACGCTGATGCACGAGGCGGGCTCCGAACCGGTCCTGGTCGCGAGGACCGGGCACCTGCTCTTCGGGGACCCGCCCGACTCCGACCGGCCGGGCGACCGGCCGTGGCCGGAGCGGCTGGCGAAGCCGGCCTCGCCGCTGGGGCCGGGCTGGTCGTTCACCGCCTTCAGCCGGGCCCCCCAGGCCTTCCGGTACCTGCCGGACCGCACCAGGGCCCACCTGGTCCGGACGGTGCTCGGACCGTCCGGGGCATGGTGGCTGCGCGAGCGGACGCTCGGCCGGTTCCCGCAGCTCACCGGGCACGAGGTGGTCTCGGCCGAGGAGGTCCGCGGCCGGGCGCGGCTCCGGCTGCGCGGCCCGACCGACACCCTGGAGGCCGACCAGGTCCTGGTGGCCACCGGCTACCGGGTGGACGTCGAGCGACTCGACCTGCTGGAGCCGGGACTGCGCCGGGCGCTGACCTGCCGGAACGGGGGCGCTCCCCGGCTCTCCCCGGGCTTCGAGTCCTCCGTACCCGGGCTCTACTTCACCGGCCTGGCCGCCGCCGACACCTTCGGGCCGATGATGCGTTTCGTCTGCGGGACCGGCTTCGCGGCCCGGACGATCAGCCGGTCGATCGCCACGGCCGTACGGCGTTGACCGGCCGCCGAACCGGCCCCTGTGCCTCATATCACAGACGCCCGGTCCCGGCACCTCGAGGGGCCGTCCCACCAGGAGTTTTAAGAATGTGCACGATCGATGCCGCGGTTCCGGCCGCGGCATCGGGCTTGCGTACGGACCGAGTCCTCGTTCAGGCTGCTGCAATTCCACAGCCGGGGGGGGAACGAAAGGTCCTCCCACGCATGTCCAAGCATTCGAAGCACCGCCGCAGCACGTTCACCGGCCGACGACGGCTCGCCGTCCTCGCCCTCGCCCTCGCCGCCAGCGGGACCAGCGTGGCCGCCTGGGCCGCGCCGACCACCCCGGCCGAGCCGGTGGTCGTCGACTCGCTGTCGGTCACGCCGACCGCCCCCGGCGCCAGTGCCCCGGTCACCGCCACCGCCAAGCTGCACGCCACCAAGCGGACCGCGGTGCAGGCCCTGACCATCGCCGTCCGCTCCGCCGACGGCGCGAACTACGACTTCGGCGGCGCCACCGCGGCCACCCTGACCACGACGCAGCGGACGTTCACCCCGCAGAGCCGCGTCTTCCCGGCGGGCAAGTACACGTACTTCGTGGCGTACAAGATCAACAACAGCTGGCACAACCTGGCCCCGGTCGGCGCCTTCACCGCGGGCACCGCCCCGACTCCGGCGCCGAGCCCGACCTCGGCGCCGAGCCCGACTTCGACGCCGAGCCCGTCCTCGACGCCGAGCCCGTCCTCGACGCCGACCGCGTCGCCGTCGGCCACCGCTTCGCCGTCGTCGCCGTCCGCCACCGCGTCGCCGTCCGCCACCGCGTCGCCCACTCAGCCGTCCGGTTCCTCGGCCGCTCCGCTCGGCATCCCCGGCAGCTGGCGTCCGGTGTTCGCCGACGAGTTCAACGGCAGCTCGCTCGACAGCTCGAAGTGGAACCCCAACTGGTTCGGCTGCGCCACCTGCACGACGCCTCCGGTGAACAGCGACGAGTCCGCCGCCTACGCCCCGTCCCAGGTGTCCGAGAGCGGCGGGAACCTGCACCTGACGGCCGCCCAGAAGCCGGCCACGGTGAACGGCAAGAACTTCGCGTACACCTCGGGGCTGGTCAACACCAACGGCAAGGCCCAGTTCACCTACGGCGCCTTCGAGTCCCGGATCTACCTGCCCGCGGCCGGTTCGCAGGTCGCCAACTGGCCGGCCTTCTGGACCGACGGCCAGAACTGGCCGGCCGACGGTGAGATGGACGTGATGGAGGGCCTGAGCGGTCAGGCCTGCTACCACTTCCACTCGCCGTCCGGCGGCCCCGGCGGCTGCGCCTCGGGCAACTACAGCGGTTGGCACACCTTCGGCGCCGACTGGCAGCCGGGCTCGGTGACCTACTACTACGACGGGGTGAAGGTCGGTCAGATCACCAGCGGCGTCACTTCTTCGCCGATGTACCTGATCCTCAACAACGCCGTCTACACCCCGGGTCCGACCTCCGTCCCGGGCGACATGCAGGTCGACTACGTGCGGGTCTGGCAGCACTGACCCGACCGGTCCGTCAGCATCCCATCGGTCCGGCCCCCCCGGGCCGCACCCCGGGGGCGGCCCCCGGGGGGCGGGCGGGCCCTACGGCCGGGGGGGCGGGCCGGGGGCCCCGCCCGGGGGGCGGCCGCCCGCTCTCCCCGCCCCTGCCGGAAACCCCCCCAGGCCCCGCCCCCCGCGCCCCCCCCCGCGGCGCCCGCCCCGACGTGTCCGGCCGGTCCTTCCGGCCGGTGGGCCTGCCGGCGGGCCCTGCCGGTGGGCCGTGGTCGGTGCCGGGCCGGTGGGGGCCGGGGTGTGCCGGACGGGCGCCGCGGGCTCAGCCCACGAGCCGGGAGAGCTCGATCGAGTGCCCGGTCCGCTCCACCTTCGCCCTCAGGTACCGCACGTTGCTGTCGTTCAGGTGCACGCCGGTCGGCACCCGCTGCTCGACCGTGATGCCGAGCGCGGCCAGCTGCGCCGCCTTGTCCGGGTTGTTGCTGAGCAGGTCGACGCCGGTGACGCCGAGTGCGCCGAGCATCTGGGCGGCGGCGGTGTAGTCGCGGCCGTCCTCGGGCAGGCCGAGCGCGGTGTTGGCGTCGTAGGTGTCCAGGCCGGAGTCCTGGAGGGCGTAGGCGTCCAGCTTGTTGTAGAGGCCGATGCCCCGGCCCTCCTGGCGCAGGTAGAGCAGGTAGCCGCCGGCCTCGGCGATCCGCTCGACCGACTCGCGCAGCTGCGGGCCGCAGTCGCAGCGGTCCGAGCCGAACACGTCGCCCGTCAGGCACTCCGAGTGCAGCCGCACCAGCGGCGTCCCGCCGTCCGTCGTCCGGCCCTGCGCCGCTGCGCCGAAGGCGAGCGCCAGGTGCTCGGCGCCGTCGGCCAGGCCGTGGAAGGTGAAGACCTCGGCCTCGGCGCGGTAGCCGTCCGGGAAGGTCAGCGGGATGCGCACCCGGGAGCGCACCGTGGCGGTGCCGGGCTGCGACGTGACGGGCTGCGGCATGGGACGGGCCCTCCGATTGCGGTGTGGTGGTCGGTTGTCGACCGTACTAGGTCGTTCCAATTTGAACAACTGCCGTCCACGTGCCCGGGGCGTCGGCCCACCGTTCGGTGACGGCTGCCGGCGTCAGCTGGCAGGGGGCCGGTACGGGCGACGCTGCAGCGGCGCAGGCTCGCAACACCACGGAGGACGCGGGTGTTCCCGCGCGTCACACTCCGTTGTTCCCGCGCGTCACACTCCGTCGAGGGTGTGGGCGGCGCGGGCGTACGGCCCGGGGAAGGCGGACAGCCGGTGCGGGGGCCAGAGGTCGGACCGTTCGCTCAGGCTCAGCACGCCGCCGCGGCGCACCAGCCAGACCACCTCGGACTGGAAGTGCAGCGCCGCGTCCGCCTCCGCCGGGAGCAGAGCCAGGACGGCGGCGGCGAGACCGGTCATGTCGTCCTGCTGGGCGGAGAGGTCGGTGAACTTGTCGAGCCGCAGCGCCAGCCTGGCGGCCGCCGTGAACGGCACGCCGTCCAGGGTCGGCTGCCAGTACGCCACCGGTTGGGACTCGACCACCTTCAGCCACGTCTCCCGGACGGTCAGGACACCGTCCGTCAGCAGGTCCCCGGGCGTGAAGCGGCCGACGGGCAGCAGTGGGCCGGCCGCGGCCCAGACGGCGGCGGCGAGCTGTCCGGCCGTGACGGGTGCGGTGAGTTCGAGGTCGAAGTCGAGGGCCATCGGCCGTCCTTCCGGGGCTGGGGCGGGCCGGGTGTCACCCGTCGGCGCGGCTGGTCATCGCGGCGCGGATGGTCCGGGTGCGCTCGGCGAGCGCGGTGAGGTCGATGCTGCCGGCGTCCTGCGAGTAGTCGGTGACGCTGCCGAGGGTGGTGGAGTCGGCCCAGGCGCAGACGGCGATGACGTCCTTGTGCCCGTTGTCCTGCGCGGTGCACTTGAGGAAGCCGCCGAGCGGGCCGGACGGGAAGATGGTGTACCCGCTGGGGGAGGCCTGCGGTGAGGCGGCGCCGATCGCGGCCGGCCGGAGCGCCGGATCCACCCCGCCGAGCAGGTCGTCCAGCTCGCGGACCGGGCTGGGGAACGAGCCGGTGGCGCCGATGACGAGGAAGTCCGCTTCGGTGGAGCCCGGCCGGCGGTACCCGGCGACGAAGTGCTCGTGGAATCGGATGTAGCCGAGGGTGTTCGGGAAGATCTCCGCGTCCTCGGCGGCGTACGCGCCGGAGGAGTCCGCCTCCCGGGTCAGCTCGCCGATGCTCTGCGGCGCGTCCAGCCGGTAGCGCACCGGATCGTCCGGCCCGAACACGGTGGCCAGCAGGCCGAAGGCCGCCAGCGCCGCGACCACGCCCCCCGACAGCTTCCACGTCCGCCGCGACACCCGCCGGTACCAGGGCGGCACCGCCGCCGGCGGCTCCGCCCACCGCGCCCGCAGGCGCTCGGCGGCCGTTTCGGCGCCGGAGTCGGTCGCGGTGCTGCTGTCGGTGTCGGTGTCGGTATCGGTGTCGGAGGTGGGGCCGGTGTCGGTGTCGGAGGTGGGGCCGGTGCCGGCCTCGGTCCCGGGCGCGGTCTCGGTGGCTCCGGCGGGGTCGGTGTCGTTGCGTGGCATCGGCTTTCGGGTTCCCTCCCTGACGGTCCCCCCGCGGTGGGCGGACGTCCGGGTCGGAACACTGGGGCCTGACAGGCCACGCGGTCAAACGGATTCTCCTCCGCCGCCCCGGGCGGTGGGTCGCCGGCGCCCCGACGGTGGGCTTCACGCCGGTGTCGCGCCGGGAGGCCGCCGTCCTGTCGGGCGGCGACCCGGCCCCCGTCTCGGAGGCGGTCGCCGTCCGGCACCCGACCGGAGCGGGCACAGGATGTCGGGTGCGGCAGGCTGGGTCCTTCCTACGGTGGTGATCAGTAAGAGGAAGGGCGGGGGCAGGGATGCTGGAGCACCTCAACCGGGCGATGGAGCACATCGAGGAGTGCCTGAGCGTGTCGGTCGGCCTGTCGGCCGACGGGTCCGCGGGCGCGTCCGTCGACGTGGCCGAGCTGGCGCGGATCGCGATGACGTCGGAGTACCACTTCCGGCGGATGTTCTCCGCACTGGCCGGCATGCCGCTGTCGGAGTACGTGCGGCGCCGTCGGCTCACCATCGCCGGGGCCGAAGTGCTCGCCGGCGAGCGGACGTTGCTCGATGTGGCGGTCCGCTACGGCTACACCTCGGGGGAGGCGTTCGCCCGGGCGTTCCGGGCGATGCACGGCGTCGGGCCCGGGGAGGCCCGTCGTGGGGGGGCGGCGCTGAAGTCCCAGCCCCGGATGTCCTTCCGAGTCGTCATCGAAGGGAGCAGCAGTATGGAATACCGCATCGTCGAGAAGCCCGCGTTCCGGATCGTCGGACGGCGGGCCCGGGTCCCGCTGGTTCACGAGGGGGTGAACCCGGCCATCGCCGAGTTCATCAAGGGGCTCGGCCAGGAGGTTGTCGACCGGATCTCGGCCCTCTCGGACCAGGAGCCGGAGGGGATCGTCGCGGTCACCGAGTTCTTCTCGGACAGCCGTGAGGAGGGCGTCGAACTCGACTACTACCACGCGGTGGTGGCCGGTGCGGACGCGGTGGTCCCGGACGGCCTGGACGTGCGCGAGGTGCCGGCCGGCACCTGGGCCGTCTTCTCCAACACCGGGACCTTCCCGAAGGCCCTCCAGGAGATGTGGCGGGACGTCTACACCCAGTGGTTCCCCTCCAACCCGTACGAGACCCGCCCGGGTCCGGAGATCCTGCGCACCCGCTTCCTGCCCGCGGGCGAGGCGGAGGCTCAGCTCTGGATCCAGGTGGAGCGGTCTGCGCGGTGAACCAGGCCGTTCCGGTGGGGAGTTGGCCAACCCCACCGGTAAGGGGGGGTGTTTTGGTACGCGGATGATGTAGCGTTTGGCCGTCCAAGGGGCGGGGTATGAAAGCCTGTTAACGGGTATCGACCGGCACCGTGTCGCGGTGGG
>NZ_JBHJUK010000023.1:74956-83070 GCF_042266225.1 Kitasatospora sp. NPDC056181 | reverse complement strand
GCGATGGCCATGTCCATGATCTTGTGGATCTTCTGCGCGTGGGCCTCGCCCAGCGCACCGCCGAAGATCCGGAAGTCGTGCGCGTAGGTGAACACGGTCCGCCCGTGCACGGTGCCCCAGCCGGTGATGACACCGTCGGTGTGCGGCTTCTTCGCCTCCAGGCCGAAGCCGGTGGCCCGGTGCCGGCGCAGCGGCTCCACCTCACGGAACGAACCCTCGTCCAGCAGCAGGTCGATCCGCTCACGGGCGGTCAGCTTGCCCTTGGCGTGCTGGGCCTCGGTGGCCTTCTCGCTGGGGCCGCGGCGGACCTGCTCGCGCAGTTCGTGCAGCTCGGCGACCCGCCCGTGGGCGTCGGCCGGGATCTCGGGGATCTCGTCGCCGACCGGCGCCTCATGCACAACCGTCATCTCGAACCACTCCAAGGGTGAGGGAACCGTCCGAGCCCGCAGGCGGTGATCCGCTCCGCTGGGCGAACACTTCTTCGGTCATGCACACTACTGAACCAGCAGGCGCGATGTCGGACTGTTGATCAAGTTCGCAGCCCCGTAAGGCTGTTGTCGAGTCCTCTGGCTGATACCGCATCACCTTCGCCCGAAATCAGCGGTCGAATGCCCCGGGCCGGCTCGCCGGCGGGATTTTTCGGGCCTGCCGGCCGGCGATCCGGTGGCGGAGGGGGCCGGATCAGACCGGCGGCGAGGGTGGGAAGTTGGTGGCCGTCGCAGTGGCCCGGGGACCGGATTCCGTCGCTCCCTGTCCACCCTTGGTCAGCACAGAGCACCAATCGTTTACTTGACGCCCGGTTAGATCTTGCAGGATTCTGTTCCCGGAAGGGCATGTTCATGGTGTCGACAAGGGAGGGAGGCTCCTGCATGGCCGGAAGCGGTCACCTCAGGGTCTTGACTCACCGGACACCAAGGATTAGCCCGGCCCGTGCGGACCTGTCCCGCACTGCCGAGGGACGGAATGCCCCACATCTGCTGGGCATTTGGCAAGCGCGAGCCGCCGGCTGCGCTAAAGAGGACCGCGGCGGTTGGGAGCGCGTCAAAACACGAACCGACACGTAATCCGACTGGTCGTCACCCAGGGCGGGTCGGGTTGCGTCGCGCCGTAAAGGCGTGGTCGGACGAGATCCAGGCACCGGTTCGGCGGATGCCGGCAAAGAGGCCGGCAAGGGTGTGCCTGTTGATCCCCGTGCGGAGTTCCGGCTCCCGCACGGGCAATTGACGCTCGACACCGAGGCGCGCCCGCGGCCGTGGCACCGCCACGGCCGCAGTCCGTTACGGCCGGGACACCGGGGATGTCAAGAGGGGTCTTCCCATGCAGAAGAACGACGTTGCCGTCATCGGCATAGCGTGCAGGTTTCCCGGGGCGGAGAACTATCAACAGTTCTGGGACAACCTGAAACACGGCCGGTCGCACATCGACGAAGTCCCCCGGAGCCGTTGGGACTGGAGGAAATACCCTTCTCCGGACGGCGATCCCGGTGACGGACCGGTGCGCCGGGGCGTCAGCAAATGGGGCGGCTTCCTCACCGACGTGGACGCCTTCGACGCGGCGTTCTTCCGTCTCTCCCCGCTGGAGGCGGAGAGCACGGACCCGCAGCAGCGAATCATGCTGGAACTCGCCTGGTCGTGTATCGAGGACGCCGCCGTGCGGCCCGAAGCACTGGCGGGAACGAGTGTCGGGGTCTTCCTCGGTTCCTACAATCTGGACTACAAGGAACTCCAGGAGCGGGAGCTGCGCGAGGTCGCGGCGCACCACTCCACGGGAACCGCGGGCGCGGTCATCGCCAACCGGATCTCCCACTTCTTCGACTTCCGCGGGCCGAGCGTGGCGGTCGACACGGCCTCCTCCGCCTCCCTGCACGCCCTGCACCTGGCCGTCCGGTCGCTGAACCAGGAGGAGTGCGGCGTCGCGCTCGCCGGCGGGATCAACCTGGTGCTGACGCCGGGGCGCAACGTCTCCTTCTCCAAGACCGGCATGCTGTCCCCCACCGGCTCCTGCAAGACCTTCGACGAGCGGGCCGACGGCTACGTCCGGGGGGAGGGCGCGGGCCTCGTCCTGCTCAAGCCCCTCGCCGACGCCGTCCGCGACGGCGACACCATCCACGGCGTCATCAAGGGCAGTGCGGCCAACCACAGCGGCCGCACCCGCACCCTGACCTACCCCAACGACGAGGCGCAGGCGCAGGTCATCGCGGACGCGATCCGCCGGGCCGGGATCTCCCCGGACACCATCGGCTACGTCGAGGCGCACGGGACGGGGACGCCGACCGGCGACCCGGTGGAGATCCAGGGCCTGGTGAAGGGGTTCCGGGCGGCCCGCGGCGACGCCGAGGCGCCCGGGGCCGGCACGGAGGCGGAGCCCGGACCGTCCGGCCACTGCGGCCTGGGCTCGGTGAAGCCGAACATCGGCCACCTGGAAGCCGCCGCGGGGATCGCCGGATTCATCAAGGTCCTGCTGGCGATGGGCCACGGGCAGCTGCCGGGCCTGCACGACTTCCGGACCCTGAACCCGCGCATCCGCCTGGAGGGCACGCCGTTCCACATCGTGGAATCCCTGCGCCCCTGGAAGCCGCTGCTCTCGGAGGCGGGTGAGCCCCTTCCCCGCCGCTGCGGCGTCAGCTCCTTCGGCTTCGGCGGCACCAACGCGCACGTCGTGCTGGAGGAGGCGCCGCCGCGCACCGCGGCCGCCCGCCGGCCCCGCCCCGGCTACCTGATCTGCCTCTCCGCCCGGACCACCACCGCGCTGGAGCAGCGGCTCCGCGACCTGGCCGGGTGGCTCGACCGGGAGTGGCCCGGGGTCGACCTGACGGACCTCAGCGCCACGCTCCTCCTCGGGCGCGAGCGCCTCGACCGCCGGACGGCGCTGGTCGTGCGCAGTACCGACGAGCTACGGGTGAAGCTGAAACGCCTGCTGGAGGCCGGGCGGGCGAGGAACTGCCTCCACGACCGGGGCTCCGCCGGGCAGCCGGCCCCGGCCGACGGGGAGCAGGCCGCAGTGCCGGGCCCCGAGGGGCCGCGCCGCGAGGTGTCGGAGGCGTTCCACCTCGGCGCGGAGGTCCCCGCGGACGAGTACACGGAACAACTCCTGGCGCTGGCCGAGGCGTTCGCGGAGGGGGACGGCCTCCCCGGGGCGGACCTCTTCCGGTCCGTCGGGGCGCGCAGGCTCCGCCTGCCGACGTACGCGTTCGACCGGCGGCGCTTCTGGATCACCCCGGACGTCGCCGACGGCACGCCGGCCCCGGCCGGGGGCCTGGCAGCCGGGGGCGCAGCGGCCGGGCAGGGAGCGGCCGAGCACGAAGAGAACCGGCACGAAGATGCCCGGCACGAGGCCGGGCACGAGGAACCAGCATCGGATGCGGGCGGCAACGCACGCCACTGGGAGTGGGCAGGTTTGGGCGTCGAAGAGAGTGTCGAGGCGGATCTCCGGAGCATCGCGGGCCGGGTCCTGAAGCTCGCGGCGGACGAGATCCACCCGAAGGACCGGCTGACCGACCTCGGGTTCGACTCGGTCGGCAACACACAGCTGGCCCTGAGGGTGGGCGAGCACTTCGGGATCGACGTCACGCCCGAGCTCTTCTACACCTACTTCACGCTGGAGATGCTTCGGGACCACCTCGTCCGCGACCACCGGGACGCCGTCCGGCGCACCTACGCCGACGCCCCCGCCGCCGAGGACGCCGGGAACGCCGGGGCCGACGCCTCCGCCGAGAACGCCCCTGCCGCCGAGGCCGCCACCGAAGCGACCCCTGCCCCCGCCGACGCCCCCGACGCCCCCGGTGCGTCCTCCGCCGACGACGACGCCATCGCGGTCATCGGGATGAGCGGACGCTTCCCGCAGGCCCGGACGGTCGACGAGTTCTGGAACCTCCTCGCCGAGGGCCGGGAGGCGATCGGGCGGATACCCGCGGACCGGCTGGAGAGCTGGCGCGGCCCCCTCGACGTGACCGGCGTCAAGGGCGGCTGGCTGCCCGGCGCGGCCGAGTTCGACCCGCTGTTCTTCGAGATCTCCCCCAAGGAGGCCGAGGCCATGGACCCGCGGCAGCGCCTGCTGCTGCAGGAGTCCTGGCGGGCCCTGGAGGACGCCGGCTACGGGGCCGAGCAGCTCCGCGACAACACCATGGGCATGTTCGTCGGCGCCGAGCAGGGCGACTACCAGCGCCTCACCGGGGACGAGGAGACGCTCACCTCCGGCCACGACGGCATCCTGGCCGCCCGTCTCGGATACTTCCTGAACTTCTCGGGCCCGGTGCTCAGCATCAACACGGCCTGCTCGGCGGGCCTGGCCGCCGTGCACCAGGCCTGCCTGAGCCTGCGCACCGGCGAGTGCGACACCGCGGTCGCGGCGGGCGTCAACCTCCTGTCGACGTCCACGTTCTTCGAGCACGCGACCCGGTCCGGCATGCTGTCGGACGACGGCGTCTGCTACGCCTTCGACAAGCGTGCCAACGGCCTGGTGATGGCCGAGGCCGTCGCCGTCGTGGTGCTGAAGCCCCTGGCGAAGGCGGTCGCCGACGGCGACCGGATCCACGCCGTCATCCGGGCCAGCGGCGTCAACTACGACGGCCGGACCAACGGCATCACCGCGCCCAGCCAGCCCGCGCAGGCCGCCCTGCTGGGCGCCGTCTACGAGCGGTTCGGCATCGACCCGGCCGGCATCGACCACGTGGTGGCGCACGGCACCGGTACCCGCCTCGGCGACCCCATCGAGGTGAACGCGCTCGCCGGCGTCTTCGGCCGCTACACCGACAAGAAGCAGTACTGCGCGCTGACCTCGGCCAAGACCAACGTCGGGCACACCCTGGCCGCCTCCGGCGTGGTCAGCCTGATCGGACTGGTGCAGGCCCTGCGGCACGAGACGCTGCCCGCGAGCCTGCACTGCGAGCAGGAGAGCGACTACATCAACTGGGCCGACAGTCCCTTCTACGTCAACCGGGAGGCGCGACCCTGGAAGGACGCCCCGGGCCGCAAGCGGCTCGGCGCGGTCAGCTCCTTCGGCATCAGCGGCACCAACGCCCATGTCGTGGTGGAGGGTTACCGGGCCGAACCGGTCCGCTCCGGTGCCGCCGACCGGCCCTCCCAGCTCCTCGTGCTCTCCGCCAAGACCGACGAGGCGCTGCGGACCAGGGCGGCGGAGCTGCTCGCCCTCCTGAAGGACGGCGGGGCCGCGGAGCCCGGCCTCGACGGGATCAGCGCCACCCTGCTCGGCGGCCGGCACCACTTCGCGCACCGCTGTGCGCTGGTCGCCGCCACCCGCGAGGAGGCCGGGCAGCTGCTCCAGCAGTTCCTCGACGGCAAGAAGGCCCCCCAGCTCTTCCGGGGGGTGGCCGGCCGGGACTTCCAGCCCCAGGTCGCCCTCACCGAGTACGGCAACGAGCTGATCGGGCGCGCCGCCGGTGCGGCCGGCGACCGCGGCCGCTACCAGGACACCGTCCGCGCCCTGGCCGACCTCTACTGCCAGGGCTACGAGCTCGCGTGGGCGCGGCTCTTCGGCGACCGGCCGCCGCTGCCCGTGTCGCTGCCCGGCTACCCCTTCGCGCGCGAGACCTACTGGGCCGCGGCGGACGGGTCCCGCCCCGCCCTCGCGGCGGCCGGCCAGGGCGCGCGCCCGCGCCTGCACCCGCTGCTGGACGCCAACGAGTCCACGCTCCACGCGCAGCGGTTCGGCAAGCAGCTGTCCAAGGACGAGTTCTTCCTCCGCGACCACGTCGTGGACGGCAAGATCCTGCTCCCGGGCGTCGCCCACATGGAGATGGCGTACACGGCCGCCCGGCTGTCCAGCGGCTCCGACGCCGTGACGCTGCAGGACATCATCTGGGGCCACCCGATCGTCATGGAGGAGGACTCCCGGACGGTCAACATCGAGCTGAGCCCGCTCAAGCAGGACACGCTGGACTACCTCGTCTACGCCGAGACCGACGGCCGGCGGACGGTGTTCTCGCAGGGCCGCGCGAACTACGCCGCGGAGCAGCCCTCGCGGGTGCGGGGCAGCATCGACATCCCCGGCATCCTGGCGCGGTGCACCGGCCGCCAGGAGAACGCGGAGATCTTCGCGAGCTTCCGGGAGCTGGGCTTCGGCTACGGCGAGACCTTCCAGGCCATCGAGACGCTGCACTGCGGCGAGACCGAGGCACTGGCCCGGATCGTCCTCGGCGACGGCCTGGAGGACGAGTACCCCGCCTTCACCATGCACCCCTCGCTCTTCGACGCCGCGCTCAACACCCTGCGCGGCATCGGCCACCAGGACGGCGTGCTGAGGATCCCGTTCAGCCTCGAAGAGCTCGTCGTCTTCGCCCCGATCCCGAGCACCTCCTACTGCCACGCCACGATCCACCGGATCGCGCGCGACGGCGCGGTCAGCGTCAACCTGGCGATCTGCGACGAGAACGGCGCGGAGTGCGTGCGCGCCACCGGCCTCGTCTTCAAGGAGTTCGCGGCCAAGAAGGACGAGGAGCTGCACCTCTACGTCCCGCGCTGGACCGAGGGCACCCCGCAGGAGTCCGGCGCCCCCGCCGGCGCGGACGGCGTCCTGCTCGTCCTCGACGACGACGAGGCGCGCCCGGCGCGGATCGCGGCCGCCCGCCGCGGCCCCGTCGTCCGGGTGACGGCCGGCCAGGCCTTCGCGGAGCCGGCCCCTGACGTCTTCACCGTCGACCGCCGCAGCGGCGCCGACTTCGACCGTCTGCTGCGCACGCTCGGCGAACGCGGCCGGCTGCCCCGGGAGATCGCCGACCTCTGGGCGCTGACGCCCGGTCGGTCCGACCTCACCCTCGGGCTGGAGAGCCTGCGCCACCTCTTCCGGGCCGTGCACCGGGCCGGCGTCGAGCAGGAGATCCAGTACCTGGCCGTGCTGCCGGGCGAGCAGGGCCCCGGTGCCCAGGAGCCGTCCCGGGCGGCGGCGGAGGCACTCTCCGGCTTCGCCCGCGCCATGACGCCCGTCAACCACCTGTTCCGGATGAACACCCTCCAGCTCGACGCGGCCGCCGGCGCCGGCGCCGAGGCCGTCGCCGCCGGCGTGCTGCGGGAACTGCACCTCGCCGAGGGCCCCACCGCCCGCGGCGGGCACGAGATCCGGCACACCGGCGCCACCCGCTCCGAGCGGGTCCTCCGGCCGTGGACCGCCGGCGGCAAGCCCGCGGCCTCGCCGCTGCCCCTGAAGGAGGGCGGCGTCTACCTGATCAGCGGCGGCGCCGGCGCGCTGGGGCTGCACCTCGCGACCTACCTCGCCCAGCAGTGCCGGGCCAGGCTCGTCCTGCTCGGGCGCCGGCAGCCCGACGCCGAGCGGCGGGAGAAGCTCGCCGCGCTGGAGGCGGCCGGGGCCGAGGTCCTCTACCTCGCCTGCGACGTGGCCGACCGCGCCGACGTCGGCCGGGCCCTGTCCGCGGCGCGGGAGCGCTTCGGCAGCCTGGACGGCGTCTTCCACAGCGCCGGCATCGTCGGCAGCCTGGGCGTCATGGAGGCCGACCAGGCCGAGTTCGACGCCGTCCTGGCGCCGAAGCTGCACGGCACCGTCCACCTGGACGAGCTGACCGGGCAGGACCCGCTGGACTTCTTCGTCCTCTTCTCGTCCATCGCCGCCCACGTCGGCGACTTCGGGCAGGGCAGCTACGCCGCCGCCAACCGCTTCCTCGACGCCTACGCCCACCAGCGGGAGGCGCTGCGGGCCGAGGGCCTGCGCCACGGCCGGAGCATCTCGGTCAACTGGCCGTACTGGGACGAGGGCGGGATGCTCGGCGACATCGAGCAGGACGGCACCGCCAAGACCCTCTACTACGACTACTCCGGCATGCGCGGCCTCAGGACGGCCGAGGGCATCCAGGCGCTGCTGAAGATCCTGGTCTCCGGCGAGACCCAGGTCGTCGTGACCAAGGGCGAGCGGGCGAAGATCGAGAAGGTGCTGCGGGTGGCCGGCGCGGACCGCGCCAAGGCGGCCCCGAAGGCCCCGGCGGCGCGGGCGGTGGCCGCCGCGGCGGTCCGCCCGTCGGTCCAGGCGCGCGTGACCGTCCCCGTTGCCGCGGTCGCGGAGCCGGTGGTGGTTGCGGGTGGTGGTTCGGAGGAGTTGCTGGGCCGGACGGTCGAGTACCTGAAGGACCGTCTGTCGCAGGTGTTCCG
>NZ_JBHJUK010000023.1:4328-74856 GCF_042266225.1 Kitasatospora sp. NPDC056181 | reverse complement strand
GATTCCGGGGACGTTGTTCTTCGAGTACCGGACGATCGACGAGTTGGCGGGGTACTTCTCGGAGAACCAGGCGGAGCGGCTGACCGAGCTGCTCGGTCTCGGGGAGTCCGCGACCCCGGTCGTGGCTGCGGCGCCGGTTGCGGCTGCGGCGTCGGTGGCCGTCGCGGAGCCGGTGGTGGTTGCGGGTGGTGGTTCGGAGGAGTTGCTGGGCCGGACGGTCGAGTACCTGAAGGACCGTCTGTCGCAGGTGTTCCGGATTCCGAAGGGGCGGATCGACGCTGCTGCGGAGTTGGGTGAGTACGGGATCGAGTCGATCCAGATCATGGAGTTGATGCGTCTTCTGGGGAAGGACTTCGAGTCGATTCCGGGGACGTTGTTCTTCGAGTACCGGACGATCGACGAGTTGGCGGGGTACTTCTCGGAGAACCAGGCGGAGCGGCTGACCGAGCTGCTCGACCTCGGGCAGCCCGCCGCCCCGGCCCCGGCCCCGGCCGCATCGGCACCCGCCGCCCCGGCCCCGGTCGCGCCGGCGCAGCCGCTCCGGACGCAGGCCGCACCGGCGGTGTCCGCGGCCCCGGCCGTGCAGGGGCACCCGCAGGCCGCCGGGCGGTCGCGTGACGTCGCGATCATCGGCGTCAGCGGCCGCTACCCGAAGGCCTGGAACCTCGACGAGTTCTGGAAGGTCCTGGAGCGCGGCGAGGACTGCATCGAGGAGATCCCGGCGCACCGCTGGGACAAGGACGAGCACTACGCGGCCGAGAAGACGCCCGGCAAGAGCAGCAGCAAGTGGGGCGGCTTCATCGACGGCGCCGAGAACTTCGACGCCCTGTTCTTCAACATGTCCCCGAACCAGGCCGCGCTGACGGACCCGCAGAGCCGCCTGTTCCTCCAGTCGGCCTGGGAGGCCATGGAGGACGCCGGGTACACGCGCAAGACCCTGAGCGCCGACAAGGCCCGCAAGGTCGGGGTCTACCTCGGCATGATGTGGAACGAGTACCAGCTGCTCAGCGGCCAGGAGGTCGTCCTCTCCGACCGCGCGGCGGCCTCCAACGCCGTGTCGTACTTCTTCAACCTGCACGGGCAGAGCCTGACCGTCGACACCGCCTGCTCGTCCTCGCTCTACGCGATCGCCATGGCGGTCGAGAGCATCCGCAACGGCAGCGCGTCGCTGGCGTTCGCCGGCGGGGCCAACCTCTCGCTGCACCCGAACAAGTACGTGTCGCTGAGCCAGATGAACTTCTTCGCCAAGGACGGGCGCTGCCGCTCGTTCGGCGACGGCGGCACCGGCTACGTGCCGGGCGAGGGCGTGGGCTGTGTCCTGCTCAAGCCGCTCGACCAGGCCGTCGCCGACGGCGACCACATCCACGGAGTGATCCGCGGCGTCGCCACCGTCCACGGCGGCAAGACCAACGGGATGACGGTGCCCAACCCGCTGGCCCAGGCGGAGATGGTCACGGCCGCCCTGGCCGACGCCGGCCTCTCGGCCGAGGACGTCAGCTACATCGAGGGCCACGGGACGGGCACCTCGCTCGGCGACCCGATCGAGATCACCGGCCTGACCCGGGCGTTCCGCAAGCACACCGCCAGGAAGCAGTACTGCCCGATCGGCTCGGTCAAGTCGAACATCGGGCACCTGGAGGGCGCGGCCGGGGTCGTCGCCGTCACCAAGGTGCTGCTGCAGATGAAGCACGGGATGATCGCGCCGTCCCTGCACTCCGAGAAGCTCAACCCCTACATCGACTTCGCGAACACGCCGTTCTACGTCCAGCAGGAGCTGGAGCCGTGGCGGCGCCCCACGCGGACGGTCGACGGGGTGACGCGGGAGCTGCCCAGGATCGCCGGCGTCTCCTCCTTCGGTGCCCACGGCGCCATCGCGCACGTGATCATCGAGGAGTACGTCCCCGCGCAGGAGCCGGCGCCGCAGACCGGCCGCAGCGTGCAGCCGCAGCTCGTCGCCCTGTCGGCGAAGGACGGTGACCGCCTGCGCGAGAAGGCGCAGGCGCTCCTGGACTGGCTGTCGGAGCAGGGCCGCGACGCCGCGCTGCCGGACATCGCCTACACGCTCCAGGTCGGCCGCGAGGCCATGGAGGAGCGGCTCGCCCTGGTCGTGGACGGTCACGACGCGCTGCGCGAGAAGCTCCGGGCCTTCCTCGACGGCGGGCAGGACGTCGAGGGCGTCTTCCACGCCGGGGTGCGCGCGCACAAGGACACCGTCGCCCTCCTGGAGGCCGACGAGGAGATGCAGGAGGTGGTGGCGCGCTGGCTCGAACGCGGCCGGGGCGAGAAGCTCGCCGAGCTCTGGGTCAAGGGCCTCGCCCTCGACTGGGAGTCCCTGGCCCGGGGCGCCGAGGTGCGCCGCATCCCGCTGCCGACGTACCCGTTCGCGCAGGAGCGCCACTGGCTGGACGCGCCGAAGCCGCTCTCCCTGGGCCGGGCCCCGGTGGAGCCGGTCGCCGTCGCGCCGGCGGTTGCCGCGCCGGTCGTTGCCGCGTCGGTCGCCGTCGCGCCTCCGGTCGCCCGGACGGTCGCCGTCACCGCCCCGGCCGCCGTGGCCGAGGCGGAGGAGCCGACCCGG
The DNA here is from genome assembly GCF_042266225.1 of Kitasatospora sp. NPDC056181. Lineage (NCBI taxonomy): Bacteria > Bacillati > Actinomycetota > Actinomycetes > Kitasatosporales > Streptomycetaceae > Kitasatospora > Kitasatospora sp. NPDC056181. The sequence continues at coordinate 72,281 of NZ_JBHJUK010000023.1, read as the reverse complement.
TCGCTCGCCTTCGTGGAGGGCTGGGAGCCGCAGGCGCTGGACGGCACGGCCGACCAGCAGCCCGGTGGCGTCGTCTTCCTCTGCACCGGGGCGGAGCGCCAGGCCGGGATCGCCCGGGCCGTGCGCGCGCTCGACCCGGCCCTGCCGGTGGCCTTCGTCGCCTTCGGCGACGCCTACCGGAAGGTGGCGGCGGACTCCTACGAGGTCCGGCGCGGTGAGCCCCAGGACTACCGGGAGGCGTTCCGCGACCTCGCGGCGAACCGGCCCGGCATCGACGCGGTCGTCAACCTCCGTGCGCTGGAGCCCGGTTGGGACGCCGAGGACTTCGGTGACGTCGTCCTCACCCTCCAGGCCGTGGCCGCGGCCAAGCTCCCCGCGCGGCGCCTCGTGCTCGCGGGGGAGTACCGCGACGGCGTCGAGCGCGCCCTGCTGGAGGCCCACATCGGCTTCGAGCGGTCGCTGGGCCTGGTCATGCCGCAGCTGTCCGTGGTGGCCGTGCTCCAGGACGCCGCCGACCCGCAGCGGCCCGCCGACGAGGCCGCCTGGACGCAGCGGCTGCTCGCCGAGCTGCGCACCGGGAAGGCCGTCAGCGCGCTCTACCGCGCCGGCGGACGCTTCGTCAGCCGGGTCCGGCCGGTGGCCCTCGCCGAGCGCCCCGGCGCCCTGCGGCGCGGTGGCACCTACCTGATCACCGGCGGGGCCGGCGGCCTCGGCATGATCGTCGCCCGGCACCTCGCCGGGAGCTACGCGGCCAACCTGGTGCTCACCGGGCGCTCCCCGCTGGACGCGGCGCGGCAGGAGCTGCTCGACGGCCTGACCGCCGCCGGGGCCCGGGCCGTGTACGTGCAGGCGGACGTGGCCGACGCGCAGGACATGAAGCGCGTCGTGGCGCAGGCGCGCGAGCGCTTCGGCGCGCTGAACGGCGTCGTCCACGCGGCCGGTGTCCAGGGCGAGGGGAGCGTCCTGCAGAAGGAGCCCGGCACCTTCGCGGGAATCCTGGAGCCCAAGATCCGCGGCACGCTGGCGCTGGACGAGGCGCTCGCGGGCGAGCCCGTCGGCTTCGTCTGCTACTTCTCCTCGACCTCGGCCGTCATCGGTGACTTCGGCACCTGCGACTACGCGGTCGGCAACCGCTTCCAGATGGCCTACGCGGCCCACCGCGACGCGCTGGTCGCGGCCGGGCGGCTCTCCGGTCGGACGGTGGTCGTCAACTGGCCGCTCTGGCGCGAGGGAGGGATGGGCTTCGACCAGGACACCACCACGATGCTCCTGCGGTCGAGCGGCCAGGACTTCCTGGAGACGCAGGACGGCATCGCGCTGTTCGAGCAGCTGCTGGCCCAGGACGCCCCGCAGCACATGATCCTGGTGGGCAGGCCCAGCCGGGTGGTGCGCTTCCTCGGGCTGACGCAGCCGCAGCCGGTCGTCGCGCCGTCCGCCCCGGCGGCGGCGTCCGCGCCGGTGGTCAGCCCCGAGGAGGGGCTGGACCGCGACCTCAGGGAGATCATCAGCGGGGCCGTCAACATCGGCCTCGACAAGATCTACGAGGACGACAACCTCTCCGACTACGGCTTCGACTCGGTCAGCCTGGCCGAGCTGGCGGCCCGGCTCGGCTCGCACTACGGCGTCGAGGTCTCGCCCTCGCTCTTCTACAGCCACTCCACGCTGCGCAAGCTCAGGGGCTACTTCGCGGCCGAGCACCAGGACGTCCTCGCCGCGTTCTACGGCGGTGGTGACGACACCGTACCCGCCACCGCCGCCGAGGTGGCGGAGCCGGACTGGTTCCGGGCCGCACTCGACCGGGCCGCGGCCGAACCGGCACCGGCCCGGCCCGCCGCACCGGCCCGGCCCGTCACCGCGGCTCAGCCCGTCACTGCCGCTCAGGCCGCCGTCGACGGGGCCGTCGAGGCCATCGCCGCCGTCGAGGCCGCCACGGCCGGACAGCAGGCGGGCGGCACCCGCCCCGAGCCGGCCGCCCGGACGGCGTCCGGGGGGAACGCGGACGACGACGCCATCGCCGTCATCGGCATGAGCGGCCGCTTCCCCGGCGCGGACGACGTCGACCAGCTCTGGTCCGTCCTCGCCGAGGGCCGCGACACCGTGACCCCGGTCAGCCGTGAGCGCCTCGCCCTCTGGGGCGAGCCCGAGGACAGCCCGTTCGGCGCGTTCCGGGTCGGCCAGCTGTCCGGACCGGACGAGTTCGACCCGCTGTTCTTCGAACTCTCCCCCAAGGAGGCGCAGAGCCTGGACCCGCGCCAGCGGCTGCTCCTCCAGGAGTCGTGGCGGGCGCTGGAGGACGCGGGCTGGAAGCCGGCGACCACCCGCAGGGTCGGCATGTTCGTGGGCGTCGAGCAGGGCGACTACGGCGACCTCGCCCGCGGCACCGGCAGCATCACCGCCAACCACGACGGCATCCTCGCCGCGCGGCTGTCCTACTTCCTGGACCTCAACGGCCCGGTGATGGCCCTCAACACGGCCTGCTCCTCCGGTCTCGTCGCCGCCCACCAGGCGTGCGCGAGCATCCGCAACGGCGAGTGCGAGACCGCCCTCGCCGCCGGGATCAGCCTGATCACGACCCCGCAGCTGCTCGACGGCACCCGGCAGGCCGGCATGCTCTCCGAGGACGGCGTCTGCTACGCCTTCGACAAGCGGGCCAACGGCATGGTGCTCAGCGAGGCCGTCGCCGTCGTCGTCCTGAAGAAGCTCTCCGCGGCGGTCGCCGACGGGGACCGGATCCACGCCGTCATCCGCGCCAGCGGCATCAACTACGACGGCAGGTCGAACGGCATCACGGCCCCCAACGGCGACGCCCAGACGGAGCTGCTGCGCTCCACGTACCGCCAGTACGGGGTCGACCCGGCGGACGTCGAGTACGTGGTCGCGCACGGGACGGGCACCCGGCTCGGGGACCCGGTGGAGATCAACGCGCTCAACGACGCCTTCAAGGGCTTCACCGACAAGCAGCAGTACTGCGCCCTGACCTCGGTCAAGTCGAACATCGGGCACACGCTCGCGGCCTCCGGCCTCGTCAGCCTCATCGGGCTCGTCCAGGCCATGCGGCACGAGACGATCCCGGCGAGCCTGCACTGCGAGCAGGAGAGCGAGTACATCGCCTGGAAGGACAGCCCGTTCTTCGTCAACAAGGCGAACCGGGCCTGGCCCGAGCGCGCCGGGCGCCGGCGCGTCGGGGCCGTCAGCTCGTTCGGTATGAGCGGGACCAACGCACACATGGTTGTGGAGAGTTATCCGGTGCAGAACGAGGACGAGGCCGCGACGATGACCGCCCACCTCCTGGCCGTGTCGGCCAAGTCCGAGGAGTCGCTGCGGCAGCGCGTCACCGACCTGATCGACTTCCTGGAGGACGCCACCCGCCCGCAGGGCCTGCGCGAGGTCGGCGCGACCCTGCTCGACGGCCGGCCGCACTTCCAGCACCGCTGCGCGGTGGTGGCCCGCGACGCCGCCGAGGCCGTCGGCCTGCTGCGGCAGTGGGCCCGGGACGGGCAGGCGCCCGACGTCTTCACCGCGCGGGTGCCCAAGGGCTTCGCGCCGAAGGACGAGGTGCGCGAGGCCGGCGACCGCCTGCTGGAGCAGGCGGCCCGGCTGCACCACGACGGCGCGCTCTACACGGACGCGCTGCGGGCCGTGGCCAAGGCCTACTGCCAGGGGCACGACCTCGCGTGGCTCCGGCTGTTCGGCGGCCGGCGCCCGGCCCCGGTCTCGCTGCCCGGCTACCCCTTCGCCAGGAAGCGGCTGTGGCAGCAGGACGCCGCCCGGCAGGCGGCGGCCGCGGCCGGCCACCCGCTGCTGCGGCGTTCCGCGGAGCCCGGCCGGCCGGCCGGGACGACCCTCACCGGCCGGGAGTTCTTCCTGCGCGACCACGTCGTGGCCGGGGAGAAGGTCCTCCCCGGTGTGGCGCACCTGGAGCTGGCCCGCGCGGCCCACGCCGCCGCCCGGGCGGACCAGGGCGGGCGGCCCGGCACCGTGGTGATCCGGGACGTCGTCTGGATGCGGCCGGTCAAGGTCGGTGACACCCCGTCCGACGTTCAGGTCGAGCTCGACCCGGACACCTCCGGGGTGCGCTACCGGATCCTCGCCCCGGTGGCCGGCGCGCAGCCGGCCGTGCACAGCCAGGGCCGCATCCTCGTCGGCGACACCCCGAGCCCGGCCCCGCTCGACCTCGCGCGACTGCGGGCCGAGTGCGGCTCCTACGAGATCGACGCCGCCGAGGCGTACGCCTCCTACCGGCGCAAGGGCATCCAGTACGGTCCGGCCTTCCAGGGCCTGGTGCGGATCTTCGCCGGTGAGGGGCAGGTCCTCGCCGAGCTGGCGCTGCCGCGGGCGGCGGAGGACGGCGTCGACCGTTTCGGGCTGCACCCCAGCCTGCTCGACGCCGCCCTGCAGGCCTCCATCGGCCTGCTGGACGCCGTCGACGGTGCCCACCTGCCGTACGCGCTGGAGGAGTTGGAGATCCTCGGGCCCTGCACGCCGACCATGTGGGCGTGGCTGCGGCGCAGCGAGCGTCCGGCCGGACAGGCTGGTTCGGCGCAGGGCGGCGACAAGCTGGACGTCGACCTGTGCGACGCGCAGGGCAACGTGAGCGTGCGGATCAGGGCCTTCAGCACCCGCCCGGTCAAGCGCGCCGCCCAGCCGCTGCCCGTCGCCGCCCCGGCCGCGTCCGAGGGCCGGCTCACCCTGACGAAGCCGGGCTGGGAGCAGGCGCAGCCGCCGTTCCCGCCGGCGGCGCAGCGCACCCCGGGCGGGAGGATCCTGCTCGTCGGCGACCAGGCGGACGCGCTGGGCTCGGTCCTCACCGGCCACGAGGGCGTCGAGGTCCTGCTGCTGCGGGCGGGCGACACCGTCGACGGCCTCAGGGCCCGGCTGGCGCGCGGCGGCGCGGTCTACGACCACGTGGTCTGGGTCGCGGGCGGCGCCGCACCGTCCGGGCCGGAGAGCGATGACCTGATCGACCGTCAGGAGCAGGGCGCTTACGCCGGGTTCCGGCTGGCCAAGGCGCTCCTGGCGCTCGGCTACGAGAAGCGGGCCCTGGAGTGGACCGCCGTGACGGTCCGCAGCCAGTTCGTCGGCGACACCGACCGGGTCGACCCGACCCACGCCGGTGTGCACGGCCTGCTGGGCTCGCTGGCGAAGGAGAACCCGCGCTGGCGGGTCCGCCTCGCCGACGTCGAGGAGCTGCGCGACTCCGTCCTGCGGGAGGCGCTCGACCTCCCGGTGGAGCCGGCGGCGGCCACCTGGGCGCACCGGGGCGGGCAGTGGTACCGGCAGACCCTGGTGCCCGTGCCGGCCGAGGAGGCGGCCCGCGAGGACGCCACGGCGTACAAGCACGGCGGCGTCTACGTCGTCATCGGCGGCGCCGGCGGGCTCGGGGCGGCCTGGACGGAGCACGTCGTGCGCAACTACCGGGCGCAGGTGGTCTGGATCGGCCGCCGCCCCGAGGACGAGGCGATCCGGGCCCGGATCGCCGAGCTGGCCCTGCTGGGCCCCGCGCCCTGGTACCTCCAGGCCGACGCCACCGACCGGGAGTCCCTCGCGGCCGCCGTCGCCCGGGTCAAGGCGCGCTTCCCGCAGATCCACGGTGTCGTCCACTCGGCCATCGCCCTGCTCGACCAGAGCGTGGCGCGGATGACCGAGGACCGGTTCCGGGCCGCGGTGCAGGCCAAGGTGGACGTCAGCGTCCGGATGGCCCAGGTCTTCGTCGGCGAGCCGCTGGACTTCGTGCTGTTCTTCTCCTCGCTCAACTCCTTCCAGCGCTCCGCGGGCCAGAGCAACTACGTCTGCGGCTGCGTCTTCAAGGACGCCTTCGCCCGGCTCCTGCAGCAGACCTGGCCCGCCACCGTGAAGGTGATGAACTGGGGCTACTGGGGCAGCGTCGGCGTCGTCGCCGCCGACGCCTACCAGCGGCGGATGGAGCTCGACGGCATCGGCTCGATCGAGCCCGCCGAGGGCATGGCGGCGCTGGACGTGCTGCTCTCCGGGCCGTTCGACCAGCTCGCCGTGGAGAAGACCACGACCCCGAAGCGGGCCGCGAAGCCGGCGGTCGTCACCGCCGGTGCTGCCGGTGCTGCCGGTGCTGCCGGTGCCACCGACGCGGTGCGCACCGCGGACGAGCACCAGCTGCGGCGCGTCCTCGCCGACTCCGGCAGCGCCCGGGGCTTCGACGACGAGCTGCTCTGCGAGCTGCTGTTCACCCAGCTGCGGGCCGTGGGGCTGAGGGCCGAGGGCGGCTCCGTCACCGGGCTCCGGGCCGCGCTGAAGCCGGGCGGCGGCTACGACCGCTGGCTCGACGAGAGCCTGCGCATCCTGGCCGGCCACGGGTACCTGGAGTACCGCGAGGACGGTGCCGGGCACTACGCGCCGACCGCGAAGGCCCCGGCCGACGGTGACGCCGTGTGGCGGCGCTGGGAGGCGCTGTGCCGGGAGGGCAACGGCGCCAACGCCTACATCGCCCTGCTGGACCCGGCGGTCCGCGCGTTCCCCGAGGTCCTCACCGGCCGTCGGCCCGCGACCGACGTCGTCTTCCCCGGCTCGTCGATGAGCCTGGTGGAGGGCGTCTACCGGCACTGCGACAGCGCCGACGCCCTCAACGAGATCATGGCGGACCAGGTGGCCGCCCGGGTGGCGGCCCTGCTCGACCGCGACCCGGCCCGCCGGGTGCGGATCTTCGAGATCGGCTCCGGCACCGGCGGCACGAGCGAGAAGGTGCTGCGCCGACTCGCGCCGTACCGCGACGCCATCGCCGAGTACCGCTACACCGACCTCTCCAAGTACTTCCTGCTCAAGGGCCGCAAGGAGTTCGGCGCCGAGCACCCGTACGTGCGGTTCGAGCTCTTCGACGTGGAGCGCGGCCCCGCGGAGCAGGGCGTGACCGAGGGCGGCTACGACATCGTGCTCGCCACCAACGTCCTGCACGCGACCCGCGACGTGCGGGCGGCCGTGCGCCACGCCAAGGCGCTGCTGGGTGCGGACGGCGAGCTCGTCCTGAACGAGATGGCCGCGCGCACGCTCTTCCTGCACCTGACCTTCGGTCTGCTCGACGGCTGGTGGCTCTACCAGGACGCCGAGCTGCGGATCGAGGGCTGCCCCGGCCTGGCGCCCGCGAGCTGGCGGACGGTCCTGGAGGAGGCGGGCTTCGGCCCCGTCGCCTTCCCGGCCGCCGCGGTGCACGAGGCGGGCCACCAGATCGTGGTGGCCCGGTCCGGTGCGGCCGTGCCCGCCGCCCCGCTCGCCGCCGCGCCCACCGCCGTGGCCGCGCCGCAGGCCGCGCAGACCGTGCAGACCGGGCAGGCCGGGCAGACCCTGCCTGCCGCGCCGGAGGTGAGCGAGGGCGAGGTGCGGGCGTACGTGCAGCGCGCGATCGTCGCGCGGATCCAGGAGTCCCTGGGGCTGGCCGCGAGCGAGGTCCACGAGGAGGACGCCTTCTCCGACTACGGGGTGGACTCCATCCTCGGGGTGCAGCTGATCCAGGACCTCAACGAGGACCTGGGCGGGGTGCTGGTCACCACGGACCTGTTCGACCACGGCTCGGTGCGCCGGCTGGCGGCCTACGTGGCCGACACCTTCCCCGGGCAGGCGCGGGCGCTGCTGCCGCGGAGCGCCGCCGACACGCAGCCGGCCGCCGCTGCGCCCGTCACCCGGGTGGTTGCCCCGGTCGTCACGCCGGCCGTCGCCGCGCCCGCGCCCGTCGCGGTCCAGGAGGCGCGCGTGCGGGAGGCGATCCTCGCGCAGATCGAGCAGTCCCTCGGCCTGGACCGCCGGGAGATCTCCGAGGAGGACGCCTTCGCCGACTACGGCGTCGACTCCATCCTCGGGGTCGGCCTGACGCAGGACCTGAACACCGCGCTCGGCACCACGCTGGCGGCCACCGACCTGTTCGACCACAGCTCGGTGCGCCGGCTGGCCCGGTACGTGGTGGAGTTCCACCGCGACGAGCTGGCCGCCTCGGCCGTCGCGGAGCCCGAAGCCGCTCCCGCGCCGCGGCCCGCGGTCGTCCCCGCGGCGGCCGCCCCCGCGCGGGTCGTCGCCACCTCGGTCGTCCCGGCGCCGGAGGCCCCCGCGGCCGTCGTGCCCGTCGCCGTCGTGCCCACTGCCGCTGCGCCCACCGCCGTCGCGGCCCCCGCGCCCGCTGCGCCCGCGGCCGCCGCGGACCCGTCCACCGAGCCGATCGCGATCATCGGCCTGAGCGGGCGGTTCGGCACCGCGAAGGACGTCCACCAGCTCTGGCAGCACCTCGCCGAGGGCCGCAGCCTGGTCGGCGAGATCGACCGCTGGGACCTCTCCACGCACGTCTCGCCGGGCGCCGGCCACCCCCGGTACGCCTCGCTCATGGACGACATCGACCTCTTCGACCCGATGTTCTTCCAGATATCCGGCCTTGAGGCCACCTACATGGACCCGCAGCAGCGCCTCACGCTGGAGGAGTCCTGGAAGGCGCTGGAGGACGCCGGCTACGCCGGCGAGGCCGTCCGCGGCCGGGACTGCGGCGTCTACATCGGCACCCAGATCAGCGACTACCTGACCGCGCCCGCCGAGGACGCCCCGGCCCAGGCCATGTGGGGCAACGCCGAGGCGATCATCCCGGCCCGGATCTCCTACTACCTCGACCTCCAGGGCCCCGCCATCGCCGTCGAGACGGCCTGCTCCGGCTCCCTGGTCGCCATCCACCTCGCGTGCCAGGCGCTGCGCGCCGGCGAGGTGGAGCTGGCCCTGGCCGGCGGTGTCTCGGTGCAGTGCGCACCCGACTACTACCTGGCGGCCCACAAGGCCGGCATGCTCTCCGACACCGGCCAGTGCCACACCTTCGACGAGCGGGCGGACGGCTTCGTCCCCGGCGAGGGCGTCGGCATGGTCGTGCTCAAGCGCCTGCGGGACGCGCTCGCCGACGGCGACCACATCCACGGTGTGGTGCGCGCCTCGGGCCTGAACCAGGACGGGACGTCCAACGGCATCACCGCGCCGAGCGCGAAGTCGCAGGAGCGGCTGGAGCGTTCGGTCTACGACACCTTCGGCATCGACCCGGCCGGCATCCAGCTGGTCGAGGCCCACGGCACCGGCACCAAGCTCGGCGACCCGATCGAGTTCCAGGCGCTGACCCGGGCGTTCCGCTCCTACACCGACAAGCAGGAGTACTGCGCGATCGGCTCGGTGAAGACCAACATCGGGCACGCCGCGCCCGCCTCCGGGGTGGCGGGCCTCGCCAAGGTCCTGCTCGCCATGCACCACCGGGAGCTGCCGCGCTCCCTCCACTTCGAGCAGGGCAACGCCCACATCGCCTTCCGGGGCAGCCCGTTCTACGTCAACACCGTCCACCGCGAGTGGACGGCCGAGCCGGGCCGCCCGCGGCTGGCCGCCCTCAGCTCGTTCGGGTTCAGCGGCACCAACGCCCACCTGGTGATCGAGGAGGCCCCCGAGCGGCTCCGCACCGGGCCGGCCGCGGACGGCCACCTGGTGGTACTGTCCGCCCTCTCGCTCGACCAACTGCGCACCCAGGCAACCCAGTTGGCGGACCACCTGGCCGGCCGTCCGGAGACCGGGCTGGGGGACGTCGCCCTGACGCTGCTCCTGGGCCGCCGGCACTGCCCGGTCCGGCTGGCCTGCGTCGCCCGGGACACCGCCGAGCTGGTGGCGCGCCTGCGCGAGTGGCTCGCGGACGGCCGCGAGGAGCACGTGCGCGTCGCCGACCTCGCGGACCACGCGCCGCGCCCGCAGACCTCCCTGGAGCAGTTCGGCAACAGCTGCATCCGGCAGTGCGCCGACGGCGCGGCCGGGACGGCCCGGACCGAACAACTGGAAGCCGTGCGCGACCTCTACCTCCAGGGCTACGAGCTGGAGTACGCGCGGCTCTTCCCCGCCGGGGCGCACCTGCGCGTCCCGCTGCCGACCTACCCCTTCCTGCGGCAGCGCTACTGGCTGCCCGAGGAGGCCGTGACGCGGCGCCCGGCCCTGCCCGCCGCCCCCGTCCCGGCGGCCCTGCCCTCCGCACGCGCCACCGGCCCGGAGGACGCCGACCACCTGTCGCTGGCACCGCTGTGGGTCCGCGAGCCGGCCCCCGGCCAGGGCGCCGAGCCGGCCGACGGCCTGGTCCTGGACGGCAACGTGGTGGTCGTCGGCGGCGACGCCGACGAGCGCGCCGCCGTCGCCGCCCACTGCGCCGCCCCGCACTTCCTCACCGACGGCGACACGCGGAGCGTCGAGGCGCTCACCGCCGCGCTGCGCCGCATCGGCACCGTCCGCCACCTCGTCTGGATCTCGCCGGCCGACGCCGCCGCGACGGCCGGGGCCACCGCACTGCTGCAGCGCACCGACACCGGCGTGGTCGCCTTCTTCAGGCTGACCAAGGCCCTGTTCGCGCTCGGCTACGGCGGTGAGGAGCTCAGCTGGACGGTCGTGACCCGGCAGACCCAGTCCGTGCTCCAGGGCGAGACGGTGCACCCCGCCGACGCGGCGGTGCTCGGCCTGGCCGGCGTGATGGCCAGGGAACTGCCGAACTGGGGCGTGAAGTCCTTCGACCTCGGCGTGGCCGAACCCGCCCCCGTCGCCGTCCTGCTGGGCGCCCCGGCCCGTTCGGTGCGGGCGCTGCGGGGCGGGCAGTGGTTCCGCCGCAGCCTGGCCGAGGTGGCGCTCCCCGCGCCGGCCCGCACCCCGTACAAGGAGGGCGGCGTCTACGTCGTCCTCGGCGGGGCCGGCGGCATCGGCGAGCTGTGGAGCGAGGACGTCATCCGCCGCTTCGGCGCCCAGGTGGTCTGGATCGGCCGACGCGAGAAGGACGACGCCATCCAGCGGAAGATCGACCGGCTCGGTGCCCTGGGCCGCGCGCCCTGGTACGTCCCGGCGGACGCCGCCGACCCGGTGTCGCTGCGGGCCGCGTACGAGAAGGTCAAGGAGCGGTTCGGCACCGTCCACGGAGTCGTCCAGTCGGTGTTCGGCCTGGTCGACCAGAGCCTGCCGAACACGAGCGAGGAGCAGTTCCGCCAGGGCCTGAGCGCCAAGGTCGACGCCAGCGTGCGGATGGCCGAGGTCTTCGACGCCGAGGGGCTCGACTTCCTGCTGTTCTTCTCCTCGATCGCGTCGATCAACCAGACCATGGGCTACTGCAGTTACGTGGCCGGCAACGCCTTCGAGGACGCCCTCGCCGACCGGCTGTCCGCGGAGCGCGGCTACGCGGTCAAGGTGGTCAACTGGGGCTACTGGGGCGCCGTCGGCAGCGGGCTCGACGTCCCGCAGCACGTCCGGGAGCGGATCTACCAGCAGGAGGGCCTCGGCGACATCGACCCGGCGCTCGCGATGGACGCGGTCGAGCGGCTGCTGGCCGCGCCGCTCGGGCAGCTGGTCTACGTCAACACCCGCAAGCCGGAACGGTTCGAGGCCTACTCGGCGCACGAGTCCGTCCGGGTGCTGAGCCCGGCGGCCGCGCAGGCCGGCCCGCTCACCCCCGAACTCCCCTCCCGTCAGGGCGCGTTGCGCACGGTGGAGACGCAGGCCAAGGACAAGCTCCGGGAGCTGGACGCGCTGCTCGCCAAGCTGCTCTGGTGCGAGCTGCACGGCCGCGGCTGGTTCCCCGGCGGCGTCTTCGACGCGGCCTCCTTCCAGCAGGCCAACGGGATCATCGGCAAGTACGACCGCTGGCTCCAGGAGACCCTCAAGCTCTTCGTCCAGCAGGGCCACCTCGTCGAGACCGGCACCGGCTACCGCGCCGGCGCCGCCGCCCCCGTCGACGCGGCCGCGACCGCGGCCGAGTGGGAGCGCAACAAGCAGGCGTGGCTGGCCGATCCGGAGCTGCGGGCGTCCGTGGACCTGGTCGACAAGACCCTCCGGGCGCTGACCGGCATCCTCACCGGCGCCACCTCCGCGGTCGACGTCATCTTCCCCGGCTCCTCCCTGGACCTGGTGGAGGGCATCTACAAGCGGAACATGATCGCCGACTACTTCAACGACGTCGTCGGCGACTGCACCGTCGCCCTGGTCGAGCGCCGGCTGGCGCAGGACCCCGGCGCGCGGTTCCGCATCCTGGAGGTGGGCGCCGGCACTGGCGGCACCACCGCCACGGTCATGCGCCGGCTGCGCCCGTACACGGAGCACATCGGCGAGTACTGCTACACCGACCTCTCGCGGGCCTTCCTCATCCACGGCAGGCAGCAGTGGGGGGCGGAGAACCCGTTCCTGCGCACCGAGCTCTACGACGCCGGCCGGCCGGTGGCGGAGCAGGGTTTCGAGGAGGGCGGCTACGACCTCGTCATCGCGACCAACGTGCTGCACGCGACCAAGGACATCCGCGTGTCGTTGCGCAACAGCAAGGCCCTGCTGCGGCCCGGCGGCGCCGTCGTGGTCAACGAGATCGACGGCTACACCGTGTTCGGCATGCTGACCTTCGCCCTCCTGGACGGCTGGTGGCTGTACGACGACCCGGAGCTGCGGGACGCCGGCGGCCCGGGCCTCGAACCCGCGATGTGGCGCTCCGTGCTGGAGTGGGAGGGCTTCGCGGCCGTCGAGTTCCCCGCCCGGGACGCGCACCCGCTCGGCCAGCAGGTCGTCGTCGCCTTCAGCGACGGCGTGATCCGCCAGGCGGACGGCGTCGAGCCGCCCGCCGAGGCCGGGCCGCTGCCCGTGGCGCCCGCCGGGGCCCGCCCCGCGGCGCCGGCCGCCGCGCAGCCGGAGCCGGAGGCCGCCCCGCAGCCCGTGCGGGTGGACGAGGCGGCGTTCAAGGACGCGATGCGGACGTACCTGCGGGAGCTGGTCGCCCGGACCCTGCTGATCCCGGCCGGGTCCATCGACGCCCGCGAGCCGCTGTCGGCCTACGGCATCGACTCGATCCTCATCCTCCAGCTCCTGAACAACCTCAAGAAGGACCTGGGAGAGGTCAGCAGCACGCTCTTCTTCGAGTACCGCACGATCGAGGAGCTCACCGGGCACTTCGCCGGGCGGCAGGACGAGGCCCTGGAGCGAGCGATCGGCCTGGCGCCGGCTGCCGTGGCTGCTCCGGCCGCTACGCCGGTTTCGGCCCCGGTGACCCCGGTGACCCCGGTGGCCGCGGCGTCCGCCGCGCCCGCCGTGCCCGTGCGGACCACGCCGGTCGCGCCCGCGCCCGCCGTCGCGCCGGCGGGCGCACCCGAGCCCGCGCCGAAGCGCGGTGGCGACATCGCGATCGTCGGCATGAGCGCCCGGTTCCCGCAGGCCGAGACGCTGGACGCGTACTGGGAGAACCTGCGGTCCGGCCGCAACTCCGTCACCGAGATCCCCGCCGACCGGTGGCCCCTCGACGGCTTCTACGAACCCGACAAGGAGAAGGCCGCCGCGGAGGGCAAGAGCTACAGCAAGTGGGGCGGCTTCCTCGACGGCTTCGCCGACTTCGACCCGCTGTTCTTCGAGATGACGCCCAACGAGGCGATGGAGATCGACCCGCAGGAGCGCCTGTTCCTCCAGGAGACCTGGAAGGCGTTCGAGGACGCGGGCTACACGCGGGCGCGCATCGAGCGGGACTTCGACGGCCGGGTCGGTGTCTTCGTGGGCATCACGCGCGCCGGACACAACCTCTACGGGCCCGAGCGGTGGCGCCGCGGCGACACGACCTACCCGTACACCTCGTTCGGTTCGGCGGCCAACCGGGTCTCGTTCAAGCTGAACCTGAACGGCCCGAGCATGCCGGTCGACACGCTCTGCTCCTCCTCGCTGACAGCTCTTCACGAGGCCTGCGAGCACCTGCTCCGCGGTGACTGCGAGCTGGCCGTGACGGGCGGGGTGAACCTCTACCTGCACCCGTCGAGCTACCTCAACCTGTGCAACCTCCAGATGCTCGCGGACGAGGAGAAGTGCCGCAGCTTCGGGCTCGGCGGAAACGGCTTCGTCCCCGGCGAGGGCGTCGGCGCGATCGTCCTCAAGCGACTGGAGGACGCCGAGCGGGACGGCGACCACATCCACGCCGTCATCCGCGGCACGAGCATCAACCACGGCGGGACGACCAACGGCTACACCGTGCCGAACCCGGTGGCGCAGGGCAGGGTCGTGCGCCAGGCGCTCGACCGGGCCGGCGTCGACGCCCGCACGGTCAGCTACATCGAGGCCCACGGCACCGGGACGGCGCTCGGCGACCCGATCGAGATCAACGGCCTCACCAGGGCGTTCTCCGGTGACACCCGGGACGTCCAGTACTGCGCGATCGGCTCGGCCAAGAGCAACATCGGCCACGCCGAGGCCGCCGCGGGCATCGCCGGCGTGCTGAAGGTCGTGCTCCAGCTCCAGCACGGCGAGCTGGCGCCCAGCCTGCACGCCGAGGAGCTGAACCCGCACATCGACTTCGCGTCGACCCCGTTCGTGGTCCAGCGCGAGCAGGCGGAGTGGAAGCGCCCGGTGGTCACCGTGGACGGCGTCACGACGGAGGTCCCGCGCCGGGCGGGCGTCTCGTCCTTCGGGGCGGGCGGCGCCAACGCGCACGTGGTGATCGAGGAGTACGTCCCGGCGGCGCCGGCCGCCGCGGGCGGTCCGGCCGACGGCCCCGCCGTCGTCGTCCTCTCCGCCAAGGACGAGGAGCGGCTGCGGGAGCAGGCCGCGGCGCTGCTGCGCTGGCTGCCCGCCGCGGAGCTGCGCGGGGTGTCCGTCACCGACGTCGCCCACACGCTGCAGACCGGGCGCGAGGCCATGCCCGAGCGGCTGGGGACGGTCGTCGGCTCCCTCGGCGAGCTGAGGGAGCGTCTCCAGGGCTTCCTGGAGCGCCCCGAGCGGGCCGAGGGGCTGCACCGCGGCCGGGTGAAGCGCCAGGACCGCGCACTCTCCGCGCTCACCGCGGACGAGGACATGGGCGCGATCCTCGAAGCCTGGATCGCGAAGGGGAAGTACGCGAAGGTGCTCGACCTCTGGGTGAACGGCTTCGAGCTCGACTGGCGCAGCCTCCACCCGGGGCGCACGGCCCGGGTCGTCCCGCTGCCCACCTACCCCTTCGCCCGGGAGCGGTACTGGATCGCCGAGAAGCGGATCGACGGTCCCGAGGACGGGGCCGGCGCGGTGGCGGCGGGCCTTCCGGACGGACGGCCCGACGCACGGACGGACGCACGGCCCGACGCACAGCCCGACGCACTGCTGGACGACGTCCTCGACAGCTACCTGAGCGACTCCCTCGGCATGGAAGCCGCCGCAGAGCACATCCGCCGGTCGTTCGACGACGCCGGCCGTACCACGGACAACGGGGGTCGCTGACCATGGACAGGCAACTCGAACAGCTGCTGCTGGACCTCAAGGCCCAGCGCGTCTCCCGGGAGCACGTCAAGGAGTTCCTGAGGCGCCGCCAGGAGGAGTCCGGCCAGCAGGAGTCCGGCCGCGCGGAAGCCGGCCCGGAGCAGGACGGCCCGGAGCAGGACGGCCCCGAGCAGGCAGGGCAGGAGCAGGCCGGCCCGGAGCTGGTCCGGTTCCACCCGGTCTGGGAGGCGGCCGACGCCTCGCCGGCGACCGGCCGCGAGCCCGGCCACCTGGTGCTGCTGGCCGGCCCCGGCGAACTGGCCCGGGCCCTGCAGGAGTCCGACGGCACGGCCGTGGTGCGTCTGCTGGAGAGCCCGGCCACCGGCCTCGCGGAGCGCTACACCGACCTCGCGGGCCAGGTGCTGGACGCCGTCCGCCGGCTCCTCGCCCTGCCGTCGCCGCCCCGCACGCTGGTGCAGGTCGTCTGCCCGTGGAACGGCGAGGACGCCCTCGGCGCCGGCCTGCTCGGCCTGCTGAAGAGCGCGGCCCTGGAGAACCCGCGGCTGGTGCCCCAGCTCATCCTGGTCGACACGGACGCCCCGGTGGCGACGACCGCAGGGCAGGTCCTGGCGAGCCGGGACCGCCCGGCCGAGCGCGCCGTCCGGCTGCACGACGGCGGCCGGTCCGTCCTGGGCTGGCGGGAACTGCCCGCCCCGGAGCGGCCCGCGCTGCCCTGGAAGGAGGGCGGCACCTACGTCATCACCGGCGGCCTCGGCGGCCTCGGGCTGATCTTCGCGCGGGACGTGTTGAGCTCCGTGCGCAGCGCCACCGTCCACCTCACCGGCCGCTCCCCGCTCGACGCGGACCGGCGGCGGCTGCTGGAGTCGTTGCGGAGCCCGCAGGCACAGGTGCACTACACCCCGCTCGACGTCGCCGACGCCGCCGGCGTGGAGGCGTTCCTGGCCGGGGTGCGGCAGGAGCACGGCGCCGTCAACGGCGTCATCCACAGCGCGGGCGTCCTGCGGGACGGCTTCGTCCTGCGCAAGAGCACCGACGACCTGCGCGCCGTCCTGGCCCCCAAGGTGGCCGGGACGGTCAACCTCGACGCCGCCACCCAGGGCGACCCGCTGGACTTCTTCGCCCTGTTCTCCTCCGCGGCGGCGGTCACCGGCAACGTCGGCCAGTCCGACTACGCGGCCGCCAACGCGTTCATGGACGCCTTCGCCCACCACCGCGCCGGGCTGGTCGCCGAGGGGAGCCGCTCCGGCCGCAGCCTCTCGCTCAACTGGCCGCTCTGGGCCGAGGGCGGCATGGCACCCGACGCCGAGACCGAGCGCGCGCTGCTGGAACAGGTCGGCATGCACCCGCTGCGCACCGGGTCGGGGGTCCGTGTCCTGCACGAGAGCCTCTCCCTGGAGCTCCCGCAGGTGATGGCGGTCGAGGGCGACGGCGCACGCATCCGCCGGGCGCTCCTGGAGCAGCCCACGGCCGCCCCCGCGGCTGCCGCCGTTGCCGCCGATCCCGCCGCTGCCGCCGCGGTGCCGGCCTCCGCGCCGGCGGCCGTGGCCGTCGACGAGGGGATGCTGCGCGACAAGGTCGTCCACCGGCTCCGGCAGGTGCTCGGCGGCGTCATCGGCCTCCCGGCGGCGAAGATCGACGCCGAGGCCCCGCTGGAGAGCTACGGGATCGACTCCATCGTCGTCACCCGGCTCAACCGGAAGTTCGCCGAGACCTTCGAGGCCGTCCCGAAGACGGTCCTCTACGAGTTCAACTCGCTGGAGACCCTCGCGGGTTACTTCCTCCGGGAGCACCGGGGGACGTGCCTCACCTGGACCGGGCTCGCCGCTGCGGCGCCGGTCGCCACCGCTCCGGCGCCGGTCGCCGTCCCCCCGGCCCCGGCCGCCGCCGTAAGGCCCGCCGCCGCGGAGCGCCCCGTCGTCGCGGAGCCCGCCGCCGACGCGCCCGCCCCCGCCGCGGCACCTGCCGCGCCGTCCGCGCCGTCCGCCGCGGACGCCATCGCCGTCGTCGGCATGAGCGGCCGGTTCCCGCAGGCGGCGAACCTGGACGAGTACTGGCAGAACCTCGCCGCCGGGCGGGACTGCGTCACCGAGATCCCCGCCGACCGCTGGGAGCTGGAGGGCTTCTACCACGCGGACCGCGACGAGGCGGTCGCGCTGGGCCGCAGCTACAGCAAGTGGGGCGGCTTCCTCGACGGCTTCGCCGACTTCGACCCGCTCTTCTTCGGCATCTCGCCGCAGGAGACCATGAACATGGACCCGCAGGAACGCCTGTTCCTCCAGGAGTCCTGGAACGCGCTGGAGGACGCCGGTTACACCCGCCGGCGCCTGGCCGACGCGCACCGCGGGCGGGTCGGCGTCTTCGCCGGCGTCTCCAAGACCGGCTTCGACCTCTACGGGCCCGCGCTGCGGGAGCAGAACGAGAACCTCCACCCGCTGACGTCCTTCGCCTCGGTCGCCAACCGCGTCTCGTACCTGCTCGACCTGCGGGGCCCGAGCCTGCCGGTCGACACCATGTGCTCGTCCTCGCTGAGCGCCGTCCACGAGGCGATGGAGCACCTGCGGCGCGGCGAGTGCGACCTCGCGCTCGCGGGCGGGGTCAACCTCTACCTGCACCCGTCGAACTACACCCTGATGTCCGGCAAGCGGATGCTGTCGCACGACGGGAAGTGCCGCAGCTTCGGCGCCGGCGGCAACGGCTTCGTGCCCGGCGAGGGCGCGGCCGTGGTGCTGCTCAAGCGGCTGTCGGACGCCGAGCGGGACGGCGACGTCATCCACGCCGTGCTGCGCGGCAGCAGCATCAACCACGGCGGCCGGACCAACGGCTACACCGTGCCCAACCCGGGCGCACAGGCCGAGGTGGTGCGCGAGGCGCTGGACCGCGCGGGCGTCAAGGCCCACGAGGTGAGCTACCTGGAGGCGCACGGCACCGGGACGGAGCTCGGCGACCCGATCGAACTCGACGGCCTCACCCGGGCGTTCGCGCAGGACACCGACGCCCGGCAGTACTGCGCCGTCGGCTCGGCGAAGAGCAACATCGGCCACCTGGAGGCGGCGGCCGGCATCGCCGGGCTGCTGAAGATCGTCCTCCAGATGCAGCACGGGCGGCTCGCCCCCAGCCTGCACGCGCAGGAGCCGAACCCCAACATCGACTTCGCCCGGACGCCGTTCCGCCTCCAGCAGGAGGCGGCCGACTGGCAGCGGCCCGTCGGCGCCGACGGCACGACGGAGCGGCCCCGGATCGCGGGCGTCTCCTCCTTCGGCGCGGGCGGCTCCAACGCGCACGTCGTGGTGGAGGAGTACCGCCGCGAGGCCGCCGGCCGCAACGGCGAGGCCGCGGGCCGCACCGGCGCGGAGGAGGGCGCCCCGCGCCTGATCGTGCTCTCGGCCAAGGACGGCGAGCGGCTGCGCGAGCGGGCCCGGGCCCTGCTGGAGTGGATCGCCCGCCAGGACGCCACGGCGCTGGACCTCGACGCCGTCGCCCACACGCTGCAGTCCGGCCGCGAGGCGATGGAGGCGCGGCTCGCGCTGCCCGTCACCTCCGCCGCCGAACTCACCGCCGGGCTCGCCGCGTTCGTCGCCGGCGAGGAGGACGTCGAGGGCCTCCACCTGGGCAACGTCAGGGACCACCGGGACAGCCTGGCCGGCTTCGCCACCGACACCGACATGGCGGCGACCGTCGACGCGTGGATCGGGAAGGGCAAGTTCGACCGGCTGCTCGACCTCTGGGTCAAGGGCCTGGCCGTCGACTGGAGCCGGCTCCACCGCGGGAACGGCCCGCGGATGCTCCCGCTGCCGGGCTACCCGTTCGCCCGTGAGCGCTACTGGGTGGGCGACCTCACCGCCGGCCGTCCGGCCGCCGCCCCCGGCGCCGCCCGGCTCCACCCGCTCGTCCACACCAACACCTCCTCCCTGGACGCCCAGCGGTTCGGCTCGGTGTTCTCGGGCGAGGAGTTCTTCCTGACGGACCACGTCGTCAAGGGCCGCAAGGTGCTGCCGGGCGCCGCCTACCTGGAGATGGCGCGGGCGGCCCTGGAGGCCTCGCTCGACACCCGCCCGCAGGGGGTGACGCTGCGCAACGTGGTCTGGGCCCGCCCCGTCACCGCGGACGGGCCGCCCGTGCACGTGCGGACCACGCTGTTCGCCGAGGCGGACGGCGAGGTCGCGTTCGAGATCTCCAGCCTGCCGGACGGCGACGCCGACGCCGCGTCCGTCGTGCACAGCCAGGGCGTGGCCGTTCCCGCCGCCGACGCCCCGGCCGGGCCGGTGGACGTGGCCGCGCTGCTGGCCGCCTGCGACAGCGACCGCCTCGACGCCGCGCAGTGCTACCGGACGTACCGGGAGCTGGGCATCGACTACGGCCCGGCGCACCGCGGCATCGAGAGCATCGCGGTCGGCGACGGCCAGGCCCTGGCGCGCCTGGTGCTCCCCGCCGGGGCAGCGGCGACCCAGGACGCCTTCGTGCTCCACCCGGGCCTGCTGGACTCCGCGTTCCAGGCCTCCGTCGGCCTCTTCGGCGCCGCTGGCGACGCCCCGGACGCCGCCGGCACCGTGCTCCACCTCCCCTTCGCCCTGGACGAGTTGGAGGTCTTCGGACCGGTCACGTCCGGGCTGTGGGCGTGGGTGCGGTACAGCGCCGACGACCGGCCCGGCCTCGGGGTCCGCAAGGTCGACATCGACCTCCTGGACGACGCCGGCGCCGTCCGCTGCCGGCTCCGGGGCTTCACCTCCCGGGCCTACGACGCGGCCGCGACCCCGGCCCCGAACCCGACCCCGGCCCCGAACCCGACCCCGGCCGTGGACACCCCGCTCGGCCACGGCGGGCCCGAGCGCCACGCCGCGCCCCCGCAGGCCGGCGCCACCACGCCGGCGGAGCGGGCCGGCCGGTACCTGGTCACCCTGCTGGCCTCCCAGCTGCGCCTGCCGGCCGACCGGATCGATGCGAGCGACGCCCTGGAGCACTACGGCATCGACTCCATCATGACGATGAACCTGACCAACCAGCTGGAGCAGGTCTTCGGCTCGCTGCCCAAGACCCTCTTCTTCGAGTACCAGAGCATCAGCGCGCTCACCGAGTACTTCGTCGAGGCCCACGGGGAGCGGCTGGCCGAGCTCCTCGGCGCGGACGACCAGGAGCCCGCCGCCGGCGCCCCCGTCGTCGAAGCGGCTCCCGCGGTCCGGGCGGTGCCCGAGGCGCCGCGCCGCGGGCGGGCCGCACGCCGCGCCCCGGCCCGCCGCCCCGAGACGGAGCCCGAGGGCCCGGAGATCGCCGTCATCGGACTGGCCGGGCGCTACCCGCAGGCCCGCAACGTCCGCGAGTTCTGGCGCAACCTCGCCGAGGGCCGGGACTGCATCACCGAGGTCCCGGCCGACCGCTGGGACCACAGCGCGTACTTCGACCCGGACAAGAACGCGCCGGGCCGCACGTACACCAAGTGGGGCGGCTTCCTGGACCGGGCCGACCACTTCGACCCGCTGTTCTTCAACATCTCCCCGCGCGAGGCCGCGTTCATGGACCCCCAGGAGCGGCTGTTCCTGGAGACCGTGCACGAGACGCTGGAGGACGCCGGCTACACCCGCGAGGCGCTCAGCCGCTACGGCGCGCGCGGCCTCGCCGGGAACGTCGGCGTGTTCGTCGGCGTGATGTACGAGGAGTACCAGCTCTACGGCGCCCAGGAACAGGCGAAGGGACGCAACGTCACCCTGTCCGGCAGCGCGTCGTCGATCGCGAACCGGATCTCCTACGTCTTCGACCTGCACGGCCCGAGCCTGGCCGTCGACACGATGTGCTCGTCCTCGCTCACCGCCCTGCACCTGGCCTGCCAGAGCCTGCGGACCGGCGGGTGCGAGCTCGCCGTCGCCGGCGGCGTCAACCTCTCGCTCCACCCGAACAAGTACCTGATGCTCGGGAACGGCAAGTACGCGTCGAGCAAGGGGCTCTGCGAGAGCTTCGGCGAGGGCGGCGACGGTTACGTGCCCGGCGAGGGCGTGGGCGCCGTCCTGCTGAAGCCGCTCGCCCGGGCCGTCGAGGACGGCGACACCGTCTACGGCGTCATTCGGGGGACGGCCCTCAACCACGGCGGCCGGACCAACGGCTACTCCGTGCCCAACCCCCGCGCGCAGCACAACGTCATCGGCCACGCGCTGCGCGAGGCGGGAGTCGACGCGCGCTCGGTGACCTACGTCGAGGCGCACGGCACCGGCACGTCGCTCGGTGACCCGATCGAGGTGGCCGGCCTGACCAAGGCGTTCCGGGAGTACTCGGACGACCGGCAGTTCTGCGCGATCGGCTCGGTGAAGAGCAACATCGGGCACGCCGAGAGCGCCGCCGGCATCTCGGCGCTGACCAAGGTGCTGCTCCAGCTCAAGCACGGTCAGCTGGCGCCCTCGCTCCACGCCGAGGTGCTCAACCCGCACATCGACTTCGAGAACAGCCCGTTCCGCGTGCAGCGCGAGCTGGCACCGTGGCAGCGCCCCGTCGCCGCCGACGGCACCGAGGCGCCGCGCATCGCCGGCATCTCCTCCTTCGGCGCGGGCGGCTCCAACGCGCACGTCATCGTCGAGGAGTACCGCCCCGCGCCGGCCGCCCGGCCGGCCGCGGACTCCGCGGGCCGCCCCGCCGCCGTCGTGCTGTCCGCCCGGACGGAGGCCGGCCTGCGGGCCCAGGCCGAGCAGCTGCTGCACTGGACCACCGAGGAGGAGGGCGCCGGCACGGCGCTCGCCGATCTCGCCTACACCCTCCAGACCGGCCGGGAGGCCTACGAGGAGCGGCTCGGCCTCGTCGCGGGCACGACCGGCGAACTCGCCGCCGGCCTGCGGGCGTTCCTGGCCGGCGAGACGGGCGCCGACGGGCTCCACCGGGGCCGCGTCGAGCGGCGGCAGGGAGTGCTCGCCGTCCTCACCCCCGACGAGGACCTGGCGCGGGCGCTCGACGCCTGGACCGCCGGGCACGAGTACGGCAGGCTGCTGGAGCTCTGGGTCACCGGCCTGGTGCTCGACTGGGAGAAGCTGCACGTCGGCTCCGCGCCCCGCCGGGTGCCGCTGCCGACCTACCCGTTCCAGGGCGAGCGCTACTGGCTCTCCCCGGGCACCGCGGCCGACCCGCGGCCCGCGACCGGCGCCGGGCGGCTCCACCCGCTGCTGCACGCCAACACCTCCAGCCTGAACGAGCAGCGCTTCACCTCGGTCTTCACGGGCGAGGAGTTCTTCCTGAAGGACCACCAGGTCCAGGGCGAGCGCGTGCTCTCCGGCGCGGCCTGCCTGGAGCTGGCCCGGGCCGCGGTGGCGGCCTCGCTGGACGGGCCGCACGGCGGCCTGCGGATCCGCAACGTCGTCTGGTCGCGGCCCGTGACCGTGACCGGGAGGGCCCGGACCGTCCAGGTCCGCCTGTTGCCGAAGGGCCCGGACGAGGTCGGCTTCGAGATCCACAGCACCGCCGACGAGGACGGCCCGGACGCGCAGCCGGTCATCCACAGCGAGGGCCTCGTCCGGGTGGCCCCGGAGACCGGTCCGGCGGACCCCGCCGGCCTCGACCTGGCCCGGCTGCAGGCCGCCTGCGACGGTGCGCAGTTCGACGCGGAGCAGGCCTACCGGGCCTTCGGCGCCCGGGGCATCGCCTACGGCCCCGGCCACCGCGGCCTCGACCGCCTCCTGACCGGCGACGGCCAGGTGCTCGCCCGGCTCGTCCTGCCGGACGCCGTGCGGGGGACGCTGGACGACTACGGCCTGCACCCCGCCCTGCTGGACTCCGCCCTCCAGGCCTGTGTCGGCCTGCTGCCCCTGGCGGACGAGGGCGGGCCGCTCCTGCTGCCCTTCGCGCTGGACGAGGTGGAGATCACCGGCCCCTGTGCCCCCGTGATGTGGGCCTGGGTGCGCGAGGGCGGCGGCCGGCCGGGCGACGCCGTCCGCCGCCTCGACATCGACCTCTGCGACGACGAGGGCCGGGTGAGCGTCCGCCTCAAGGGCGTCTCGCTGCGCGCCTACACGGCGCAGCCGGCCACCGGTGCGCAGCCGGCTGCCGTCGGGTCGCCGTCGGGCACCGCGGAGCTGCTCGCCGCGCCCTGCTGGGTCCCCGCCGAGCGCGCGGACCGTGCCGGGGAGGCCGGGGAGGCCGGGGCCGGCCTGGTGCTGGTCGCGGGTCTGCCCGAGGTCGCGGCGGCGCTGGAGGCCCAGGGCACGGCCCGGGTCGTGCGCCTGGACTCCGCCGCGCCGGGCGTCGACGCCCGCTACACCGAGGACGCGCTGACCGTCCTCGCGGCCGTCAAGGAACTGCTGGGCGAGCGCGGGCAGCAGGGCGTGCCCGTCCAGCTGGTCGCGCCGGCGGCGCAGGAGCCGTCCCTGTGGGCGGGGCTGGCCGCCGTCCTGAGGTCGGCCCGGCTGGAGAACCCGAAGGTGCTCGGCCAGCTCGTCCTGGTCGACCCGCAGGACGGCCCGGAGCAGGCGGCCGCCCAGGTCGCCGCCGACCGCGCCGCACCGTCGGACACCGCCGTCCGCCACCGGGGCGGGACGCGCGAGGTCCTGCGGTGGCGTGAGGAGGCGGACGGCACCCCGGCCGGGGTGCCGTGGAAGGACGGCGGCGTCTACCTGATCACCGGTGGCGCCGGCGGGCTGGGCGCCGTCTTCGCCCGGGACATCGCCGCCCGGGTGCGGGAGCCCCGGATCGTCCTCGCCGGCCGCGCGCCGCGCGACGGGCACAAGGACGCGCTCCTGGCGGAGCTGACGGGCCTCGGCGCCCACG
Organism: Kitasatospora sp. NPDC056181; assembly: GCF_042266225.1. Classification (NCBI taxonomy): domain Bacteria; kingdom Bacillati; phylum Actinomycetota; class Actinomycetes; order Kitasatosporales; family Streptomycetaceae; genus Kitasatospora; species Kitasatospora sp. NPDC056181. The sequence goes on along the minus strand of NZ_JBHJUK010000023.1, from coordinate 48,350 downwards.
CCGCCTACGAGCAGGCCGACGTGGCCGTCCGGGACGACGTCGAGGCGCTGGTCGGCCGGCTCCGCGAGGCGCACGGCCGGATCGACGGCATCCTGCACAGCGCCGGGTTCATCAAGGACGCCTTCATCCTGCGCAAGGACGAGGCCGACTTCGCGCGCGTGCTGGCACCGAAGGTCGCCGGGCTGGTGCACCTGGACGAGGCCACCCGGGGCGACGACCTGGACTTCCTGGTCGCCTTCTCCTCCGTGGCCGGGGCCCTCGGCAACGTCGGCCAGTCCGACTACGCCGCGGCCAACTCCTTCATGGACGCGTACGCGCACCACCGCAACACGCTGGTGGCGGCGGGGGAGCGGCACGGCCGGACGGTGTCGCTCGGCTGGCCCCTGTGGGCCGACGGCGGCATGCACGTCGACGCGGGCACCGAGCAGTCGCTGCGCGAGCGGTTCGGGCTCGTCCCGCTGCGCACGGAGACCGGCGTCCGGGCCCTCCACCGGGCGCTGGCCTCGCAGCACGGCCAGGTGCTGGTGCTGGAGGGCGACCGGCCGAGGCTGCGCGAGACCCTCCTTGCGGGCCTCCTCGCCGACGCGCCGTCCGACCGGCTCCCGGCCGGCCCGGCCCCGGCGGCGGACCGCCCGGAGGAGCCGGCAGCCGGCCGGGACGTGACCGGCGCGGGCGTGACCGTTCCGGACGCGACCGTCCCGGAGGTGACCGGCGCGGGCGTGACCGTTCCGGACGAGACCACCGCCCAGAAGGCCGCGGCGTACTTCAAGAAGCTCCTGGCGTCGGTCATCGACCTTCCCGCCGCCAAGATCGACCCGGAGGCGCCGCTGGAGGACTACGGCGTCGACTCCGTCATGACGATGGACATGACCCGCACGCTGGAGACGGTCTTCGGCTCGCTGCCGAAGACGCTCTTCTTCGAGCACCGGACCATCGCAGCGCTGACGCGGCACTTCCTGGAGACCCACCCGGAGCGGATGCGCGAGCTGCTGCCCACGGCGGCCGCCCGTCCGCAGCCGTCCCCGTCCCCGTCCGCCGGGCCGGCCGCCGCGGAGCGGACCGTTCCCGCCCGCGCCTGGCGCACCCTCGGAACCGGGCAGGCACCGGCACAGGCACAGGAGCGGACGCAGGGCCCCGCGGGCGTCGGTGACGTCGCGATCATCGGCCTGGCCGGGCGCTACCCGCAGGCCGCCGACGTCCGCGAGTTCTGGCAGAACCTCGCGGCCGGCCGGGACTGCGTGACCGAGGTGCCGGCCTCGCGCTGGGACGTCGGCGGCTTCTTCGACCCCGACCCGAACGCCCCCGGGAAGACGTACAGCAAGTGGGGCGGATTCCTCGACGGCGCCTACGACTTCGACCCGATGTTCTTCAACATCTCCCCCCGCGAGGCGGAGATCATGGACCCGCAGGAGCGGCTGTTCCTCCAGTGCGTCCACGACACCCTGGAGGACGCCGGCTACACCCGGGACACCGCGAAGGGCCGGAGCGGCAACGTCCTCGACGGCCGGGTGGGCGTCTTCGTCGGCGTCATGTACGAGGAGTACCAGCTCCTCGGCGCCCAGGCGCAGCTCGGGGGCACGCCGCTGGCGGTGGCCGGCAACCCCGCGTCCATCGCGAACCGGGTGTCGTACTACTTCAACCTGCAGGGCCCGAGCATGAGCGTCGACTCGATGTGCTCGTCGTCGCTGTCGGCCGTCCACCTGGCCTGCCAGAGCCTCAAGTGGGGCGACTGCGAGGTGGCGGTCGCCGGCGGGGTGAACCTCTCGCTGCACCCGAACAAGTACCTGCTGCTCAGTCAGGGCAGGTTCGCCTCGACCAACGGCCGCTGCGAGAGCTTCGGGGCCGGCGGCGACGGCTACGTGCCGGGCGAGGGCGTGGGCGCCGTGCTGCTCAAGCCGCTGGCGAAGGCCGTGGCGGACGGCGACCGGATCTACGGCGTCATCAAGGGCACGGCCGTGAACCACGGCGGGAAGACCAACGGCTACTCGGTGCCGAACCCGCAGGCCCAGGCCGACGTCGTCGGCCGGGCGCTGGCGACGGCGGGCGTGGACGCGCGCGCCGTCGGCTACGTCGAGGCGCACGGCACGGGGACGGCGCTGGGCGACCCGATCGAGATCGCCGGGCTGGCGAAGGCGTTCGGCGAGCACACCGAGGACCGGCAGTTCTGCGCGATCGGCTCGGTGAAGAGCAACATCGGGCACGCCGAGAGCGCGGCGGGCATCGCCGGCATCACCAAGGTCCTGCTCCAGCTCCAGCACGGCAAGCTCGCTCCCTCGCTGCACGCGCGGACGCTCAACCCGCACATCGACTTCGCGGGGACGCCGTTCGTCGTGCAGCGGGAGCTGGCCGACTGGCCCAGCCCGGCGCCGGCCGACGGTTCGGACACCGCGGTCCCGCGGGTCGCCGGCGTCTCGTCCTTCGGCGCCGGGGGCTCCAACGCCCACGTCGTCATCGCGGAGTACCTGCCCGGGGAGGCGGCCGAGCCGGCCGCCGCCGACGACGCGCAGCCCGCCGTGGTGCCGCTCTCGGCGCGGACGGCGGAGCAGCTGAAGGCGCAGGCCGCCAACCTGGCGGACTGGCTGGAGCGCCCGGAGAACGCCGGCGCCGCCCTCGCGGACATCGCCTACACGTTGCAGGTGGGCCGCGAGGCGATGGAGGAGCGCCTCGGCGTCATCGCCGGGTCGGTGCCGGACCTGCTGGTCAAGCTGCGGCACTTCCTCGACGACGGTCCGGGCAGTGGTTCCGGCGGCGCCGGTGACGAGGTCGTGCGGAGCACGGTCACCCGGGACAGCGCCGTGCTGACGCTGTTCGCCCCCGACACCGACCTCGACGCGATGATCGGGGCCTGGGCCGGGAAGGGGAAGTACGAGAAGCTGCTCGAACTGTGGGCCAACGGCGTGCCGCTGGACTGGCGGCTGCTGCACGGCGCCGCCACCCCCCGGCGGATCGCGCTGCCGACCTACCCGTTCGCGCGCGAGCGCTGCTTCCCGTTCGACGCCGAGCCCCTGGTGGCGCGGGCGCCGCAGGGACCGCGGCCGGCGCCGGGGCCGGGCCGGCTGCACCCGCTGGTGCAGGCCAACACCTCGGACTTCTCCGAGCAGCGGTTCAGCTCGGTCTTCACCGGCGAGGAGTTCTTCCTGCGCGACCACGTCGTGCAGGGCTCCCGGACGATGCCGGGCACGGCGTTCCTGGAGATGGCCGTCGCGGCCGCCTGCCTCACCTGCCGCACGGCCGTCGAGCCGTCCGCGCCGGTGGCGCTGAGGAACATCGTGCTGGCGCAGCCGTTGCGGGTGGGCGACCGGCCGCAGGAACTGCACGTCGGCCTGCACCCCGAGGCGGACGGCGACATCCGGTTCCGCGTCTACAGCACCCCGGACGACGAGGAGTCCGTCCTGCACGGCGAGGGGGCCCTCTACTTCGTGGAGGGCGCCGAGGACACCGTCCTCGACCTGGACGCCCTGCGGGCCGCCTGCGACCTCCCCGGGCTGACCGCCGCGGAGTGCTACGAGCTCTACCGCGCGGCCGGCATCGCGTACGGGCCCTCGCACCGGGGTGTCCGGCACATCCGGACCGGGCCGGGGCAGGCGCTGGCCGAACTGGTGCTGCCGGACCCGGTCCGGGGCACCGAGGGCGACTTCACGCTGCACCCGAGCCTGCTCGACGCGGCGCTCCAGGCCTGCGTCGGCGTCCTCGGCCGGCCGGGCGCCGAGGGGGCGGCGCGCAGCGGTTCCGGCCTCGCCGTGCCGTTCGCGGTGGACGACGTCCTCGTCCTCGACGCCTGCACGGACGCCATGTGGGCGTGGGTGCGCCCGAGCGGGGAGGAGAGCGCCGACGCGGCGATCCGCAAGCTCGACGTCGACCTGGCCGACCAGCGGGGACGCGTCCGTGTACGCATCGCCGGGCTCTCGTTCCGGGTCCTGAATCCAAATAAGAATCATGATCCGATTTCCACCACGGAGTCGACTGGTGATCATGTAACGTCTCGTCAAGTGACGGTGCATCATGATCCGGTCAACCCCGCGGGGGCCCCCGGCGCAGCGGCACTCTCCTACCCGCAGTGGCAGGGGAGGCCCGCGCAGGGCGGGCTCTCCAGCGTCGACGGCGCACGGCGGACCGTCCTCCTCGCGGGCCTGCCCGAGGCGGCCGAGCTGCTCCGGAGCGGCGACGACGGTGACGTCGTCGTCCTGGCCGACGGGGGCGGCACCCTCGATGGCCGGTACGCCGGCTACGGGGTGCAGCTCCTGGAACGGCTGAAGTCCGAGGTGCGCGGCACCGCCGGCAAGGCCCACCTCCAACTGGCGATCGCCGGCGGCCCGGACGCGCTCCCGCTCACCGGCCTCGTCGCGATGCTCCGCACGGCCGCGCTGGAGAACCCGAACGTCACCGGGCAGCTGCTTCTCCTCGACCCGGACGACACCCCGGCGACGGCCGTCGAACGGATCCTGGAGAACCGGGCCCACCCGGAGGACACCCTCGTCCGCTACCGGGACGGCCGGCGCGAGGTGCAGGCCTGGGCCGAGGACGCCACGGCGACCGCCACCCCGCTCCCGTGGAAGGAGAACGGGGTGTACCTGATCACCGGCGGGACGGGCGCGCTCGGCCTCGTCCTCGCCCGGGAGATCGCCGCCCGCACCGGGAACGCCGCCCTCGTCCTGACCGGGCGCTCCCCGTCCGACCCGGACAAGCTCCGCGTCCTCGACGAGCTGGTCGCCCTCGGCGCCCGCGCCGCGCACTACGAGCAGGCCGACACGGCGGACCGCGCCGCCGTCGACGCGCTGGTCGCCCGGACGCTGGAGCGGTGCGGCCGGATCGACGGCGTCGTCCACAGCGCCGGCGTCACGCACGACGGCTTCATCCTGCGCAAGCAGGAGGCGGAGTTCCGCGGCGTCCTGGCACCCAAGGTGTCGGGCGTGGTGAACCTCGACGGCGCCACCGCCGCCCTCCCGCTCGACTTCTTCGTGACCTTCTCCTCCACCTCCGGGGCCTCCGGCAACGTCGGCCAGGTCGACTACGCGGCGGCCAACGCCTTCCTCGACGCCTACGCGTGGCACCGCCAGGACCTCGTCGCCCGCGGCGAGCGCAGCGGGCACAGCCAGTCCGTCAACTGGCCGCTCTGGGCCGACGGCGGAATGCACGTCACGCCGGAGACGGCGGCCCTGCTGCGCTCGCGCTACGGCGTCGTCCCGCTGGGGACGGCCGAAGGGATCGAGGCGTTCTACCGGATCCTCAACTCCCCGCACAGCCAGGTGATGGTCACCGCGGACGCGCCGTCCGGCCCACCTGAAACGCCTGCCCCGCACCAGACCTCCCCTGTCACCTCTGCCGTCGGGACGAATCCGTGACGCACAACCCCGTGACACACCACGACAGCGACGAGCTCGCGGCGAAGGCGACCGCGTACCTCAAGGGCCTGCTCTCCCAGGCCACCAAGGTGCCGGTCGGCCGGGTCGACGCCCACCGGGCGTTCGAGAGCTTCGGCGTCGACTCGGTCATGGCGATGACCATGACGGCCGAGCTCGAAACCGTCCTCGGGTCGCTGCCGAAGACCCTCTTCTTCGAGTTCCGCGACCTCCACGGGCTGGCGCAGCACCTCCTCGCCGACCACCGCCCGGCGCTGCTGCGTCACCTCGGCACCGCCGGTGAGGAGGAGGCCCCGGCCGGCCGGGCGCCCGAGGCGGCGCCGCGCGGGGCCGACCGGCCGCGCAGGCCCGTGCCGCGCAAGGCGGTGCCGCGCAAGCCCCTGGCGTCGAGCCGGTGGGGCACGCGGCCGGCGGCGCCGCAGCCCGCGGGCGCGGCCGGGCCGGCCCGGCCGACCGAGCCCGTGCAGCCGGTGGAGACCGCGCAGACCGTGCCGTCCGTCCAGCCCGTGCGGTCGGAGACGCCGGAGGGGGTGCTGGAGGGGACGTCGGAGGGGACGCGGGGGCTCGACATCGCGATCATCGGCCTGTCCGGGCGCTACCCGCAGGCCCGCACGCTGGACGAGTTCTGGGCCAACCTGGCCGCCGGCCGCGACAGCGTCACCGAGATCCCGGCCGACCGCTGGGACCACGGCGTGTACTTCGACCCCGACAAGGACGCGCCGGGGAAGACGTACAGCAAGTGGGGCGGATTCGTCGACGGCGTCGCCGAGTTCGACCCGCTGTTCTTCCACATCTCGCCCTCCGAGGCCGAGTTGATGGACCCTCAGGAACGCCTCTTCCTGCAGTGCGCCTACGAGACCGTCGAGGACGCCGGCTACACCCCGGCGGGCCTGAACGCGCCCTCGGCCGACGGCACGCCGCCCAGCGTCGGCGTCTACGTCGGCGTCATGTACGAGGAGTACCAGCTCTACGGGGCCCAGGAGCAGGTCCTCGGGCGCCCGGTGGCGCTCTCCGGGAACCCCTCGGCCGTCGCCAACCGGGTCTCCTACTACTTCGACTTCCGCGGCCCGAGCATGAGCGTGGACACGATGTGCTCCTCCTCGCTCAGCGCCATCCAGCTCGCCTGCCAGAGCATCGGCGCGGGCGTCTGCGACGTGGCGCTGGCCGGCGGCGTCAACCTCTCGGTGCACCCCAACAAGTACCTGATGCTCGGTCAGGGCAAGTTCGTCTCCGGCAAGGGCCGGTGCGAGAGCTTCGGCAAGGGCGGCGACGGCTACGTACCCGGCGAGGGCGTGGGCGCCGTCCTGCTGAAGCCGCTGGCCAGGGCCGTGGCGGACGGCGACCGAATACACGGCGTCATCCGGGGCATCGCCGTCAACCACGGCGGGCGGACCAACGGGTACGCCGTCCCCAGCCCGCTGGCCCAGGCCCGGTCGGTCACCGACGCGTGGCGGCAGTCCGGGGTGGACCCCCGCGCCGTCAGCTACATCGAGGCGCACGGCACCGGGACGGCGCTCGGGGACCCGATCGAGATCTCCGGGCTCACCAAGGCGTTCCGCCGGCACACCCAGGACGAGCGGTTCTGCGCGATCGGCTCGGTCAAGAGCAACATCGGGCACTGCGAGAGCGCCGCCGGCATCTCCGGCCTGACCAAGGTCCTGCTGCAGCTGCGGCACGGCAAGCTCGCCCCGTCGCTGCACTCCGCTGAGCTCAACCCCTACATCGACTTCGACCGCACGCCCTTCACCGTCCAGCAGACCCTGGCGGACTGGCGGCGGCCCGTGGTGACCGTCGACGGGGCCGAGCGGGAACTGCCCCGGATCGCGGGCATCTCCTCCTTCGGGGCCGGCGGGTCCAACGCCCACCTGGTCGTCGAGGAGTACCGAGCGGAGCCCGCGCCCGCGGTCGCGCCCGGGGCGCCCGTCCTCGTCGTGCTCTCCGCCCGCAGCGCCGACCGCCTGACCGAGAAGGCACGCCAACTCGCCGACTGGATCGAGGCGAAGGGCCTCGCCGACGCCGATCTGCCCTCGGTCGCCCGCACGCTCCAGGTGGGGCGCGAGGCCATGCGGGAGCGGCTCGGCCTCGTGGTGGGGACCATGCCGGAGCTGGTCGCACGGCTGAAGGGCTTCGCGGCCGGCGAGGAGGCCGGCGGCCTGGTCCGCGGGCGGGCGAGCGGTGACACCGAGGCCCTCGCGCGGCTCGCCGCCGAGGAGCGGCCGGACGACGCGCTCGCCGGCCGGGACCTCGCGAGGCTGCTGGAGCTGTGGGTCAAGGGCGTCACCGTCGACTGGGCCGGGCTCTACGACGGCGTGGCGCCGGCGCGCATCGCGCTGCCCGCCTACCCGTTCCGCCGGGACCGCTACTGGATCGACACCACGCGCACGGCCGCGGCCCTGGCGGGCACCTTCGCCGCCGCTGCCCCGGCCGTCGCCGCCGCTGCCCCGGCCGTCGCCGGCAACGGCCCGGTCGTCGCCGCCGCTGTCGCGGTCGGAACCGCTGCGGCCGGCCCGGCCCACGAGGCGCTGGTCTTCACGGAGGACTGGGAGCCCGAGGCGCTGCCCGCCGCGCCGGCCGGAGCGGCGCGGACCCTGGTCTGCCTCGGCACCGACCCCGCCGGCCTGGACGAGCTCACCCGCGCCGCGCGTGCCCTCGACCCCGCGACCACGCTGGTCCTCCTGACCCGCGGCGAGGGCTACCGGAAGACCTCGGAGCACTCCTACCAGGTCGACGCCCGGGAGCCCGGCGACTGCGTCCGCGCCTTCGAGGAGATCCGGGCGCGGTACGGCCCGGTCGACGGCCTGCTCAACCTGTGGACGCTGGAGGACGGCGCCGGCCCGGCCTCCTACCGCACCACCCTCCACCTCCTCCAGGCGGTCGCGGCGGCGAAGCTGACGGTCCGCCGGATCGTCCAGGCCGGGGAGTTCCGCGACGGCGTGGAGCAGGCGTACCTGGAGTCGTGGCTCGGCTTCGAGCGTTCGCTCGGCCGGGTGCTCCCGGGGGTGGCGTTCACCGCCGTACTGGAGGACGCCCGTGACGCAGAGGGCCGGGACACCCAGAACCGGGACACCCAGAACCAGGACGCCGAGGGCCGGGACGCCGAGGGCCGGACGGCTCCCGCGGTCTGGTTCGCACGTCTCCGCGACGAGCTGGCCGCCGCCGAGCCGGCGAGCGCGCTGTACCGCGGCGGGACCCGCCACGTCGGCAGGGTCCGGCCGAGCACGCCCGGCGCCGGGACGGACCTGCTCAAGCAGCGCGGCACCTACCTGATCACCGGCGGTCTCGGCGGTCTGGGTCTGCTCTTCGCCGAGCACCTCGCCCGGACCCGCTCCGCGCGCCTGGTGCTGACCGGCCGCTCGCCACTCGACGCCGGCCGGGAGCGGCTGATCGCCGGGATCGAGGCGCTCGGCGGCGAGGTCCTGTACGGGCGGGCCGACGCCGCGGACCGGGAGGCCATGCGCGCGGTCGTGAGCGCGGCGCACGAGCGCTTCGGGGCGATCGACGGCGTCATCCACGCCGCCGGCGTCGCCGGGCAGGGCAGCGTCCTCACCACCGACGCCCCGGCGTTCGAGGACCGGCTCTCCTCCAAGGTGGCCGGCACGCTCGTCCTGGACGAGGTCCTCGCCGGTGAACCCCTCGGCTTCGCCTGCTACTTCTCGTCCACCTCGGCCGTCCTCGGGGACTTCGGCAGCTGCGACTACGCCGTCGGCAACCGCTTCCAGACCGCCTACGCCCGGCACCGTGAGGAGCGGGTGCGGCAGGGTTCGCTCTCCGGGGCGACCGTCGCCGTCAACTGGCCCCTGTGGCGCGAGGGCGGCATGGGCTTCGACGACGCACAGGGCGCCGAGCTGTACCTCGCCTCCAGCGGGCTGCGGCTGCTCGACCGGGAGGAGGGCATCGCGCTCTTCGAACGGCTCCTGGGGCAGGGCCGGACTCAGCAGCTCGTCCTGGCCGGGGAGCCGGACCGCGTCCGGCGCCTGCTCGGCGTGGACCGGACGACCCCCGCACCGACCGCAACTGCCGTACCAGATACACCCGCCGCACCTGCCGAACCGGTCACACCGGCCGTACCAGAAACACCCGCCGCACCTGCCGTCAACAACGCTGCGCACAGCGCGCTCGTCCCGGGAACGGAGCACGTGGACCTCGACGCCCTGGTTCTTTCGGAACTGGAAACGATGATCGGTGAGACGCTCAGGGTGCCCCGTGAGCAGATCCACGCCGACGAGAACCTCTCACACCTCGGATTCGACTCCGTCAACCTGGCGAAGCTCGCCGGGGCCATGAGCCGGCACTTCGGCTTCGAGGTGCTGCCCTCGGTCTTCTTCTCGCACCCCACCCCGCAGCGGCTGGTGGCGCACCTGGTGGCAGAGCAGCAGGACGCCCTGCGCGAGCGCTACACGAAGCAGGCCGCGCGCCCGGCCGCCGAGGCGCCGGAGGCCACCGCGGCTTCCGAGCCCGTCGCGGTCACCGAGGCCGCCGAGGCCGCCGGGTCGGCCCGGGGGAGGAGCGCGGACGGCGCACCCGAGGCGATCGCCGTCATCGGCATGAGCGGCCGCTTCCCCGCCGCCCGGTCGGTCGACGAGTTCTGGAAGATCCTGGAGCAGGGCCGGGACGTCCTCTCGCCCGTGCCCGAGGACCGCCGCGCCGACTGGAGCGACCCGGAGGCACAGGACCCGGAGCGCACCCGGTGCGGATTCGTCCCCGGCATCGCCGAGTTCGACCCCGCCTTCTTCGAGATCTCGCCGCGCGAGGCGCAGAGCATGGACCCGCGCCAGCGGCTGCTGCTCCAGGAGGCCTGGCACGCGCTGGAGGACGCCGGCTACGGCGAGCGCCGGCTCCGGGACGAGCAGATCGGCATGTTCGTCGGCGCGGAGCAGGGCGACTACCTGCACCTGACCCAGGGCGAGGGCAGCATCACGGCGCAGCACGAGGCGATCATGGCCTCGCGCCTGGCCTACCTGCTCGACTTCTCCGGGCCCGTGCTCGCCATCAACACCGCCTGCTCCTCCGGGCTGGCCGCGGCCCACCAGGCGTGCGCGAGCCTGCGCAGCGGTGAGTGCGACGCCGCGGTGGTGGCCGGGGTCAACCTGGCGACCACCTCCAAGGTGTTCGCCGAGACGAGCAAGGCCGGCATGCTCTCCGAGAGCGGTGTCTGCCACGCGTTCGACTCGCGCGCGGACGGCATGGTGCTCGGCGAGGCCGTCGCGGTCGTCGTTCTGAAGCGCCTGTCGCAGGCGGAGGCCGACGGTGACACCGTCCTCGCCGTCATCCGCGGCAGCGGCATGAACTACGACGGCCGGACCAACGGCATCACCGCCCCGAACGGCGCGGCCCAGGCGAACCTCTACCGCAGCGTCCACCGGCGCTTCGGGATCGACGCCGGGCGCATCGAGCACATCGTCGCCCACGGCACCGGCACCAGGCTCGGCGACCCCGTGGAGGTCAACGCGCTCAACGAGGTCTTCAAGGAGCGCACCGGCCGGGCCGGTCACTGCGCGCTGACCTCGACGAAGACCAACGTCGGCCACACGCTGGCGGCCTCCGGCGTGGTCAGCCTGATCGCCCTCGTCCAGTCGCTGCGGCACGGCGTCATCCCCGCCAGCCTCCACTGCGAGCAGGACAGTGACTACATCGCGTGGAAGGACAGCCCCTTCTACGTCAGCAAGGCGGCCAAGGCGTGGCCGGCCGGTGCGCAGGGCACGCGCCTCGGCGCGGTCAGCTCGTTCGGCATGAGCGGGACCAACGTCCACATGGTCGTGGAGAGTCACCGCGCGGCCGAGCGCACGGCGCCGTCCGGCGAGGCACCGGCGCGGCTGCTGGTGCTCTCCGCGAAGACCCCCGAGGCGCTGGACGAGCGGGTCCGGGAGCTGCGGGAGGCCCTGCGGGCCGGGGACTTCGACGCCGCCCGCCTCGGTGACGCCGCGTACACCCTGCTGGAGGGCAGGCAGCACTTCGCCCACCGCTGCGCGCTCGTCGTCGGCGACGCCGCCGACGCCCTCGCCGCACTGGACGCCGCGGCGCGCGGCGAGGAGGCGCCGGCGGTCCGCCGCGGCGAGGTGCCGCGGGACCGCAAGGACCGCTCGCTGCTCGACATCCAGGCGCAGGCGCTGCTCGCCGAGCTGGCGGTGCCCGGCATCCCGGCGGCCAAGTACCGGGACGTGCTCTCGGCCCTGGCCGCGCTCTACTGCCAGGGCGCTACGCCGGACTGGCAGAAGCTCTTCGCGGGCGGGCAGCCGCACCTGACCGCGCTGCCCGGCTACCCGTTCTCGCGCAAGCGGTACTGGGCCACGCAGCAGCGGCCCGCGGCGACCCCGGCGACCCCGGCTGCCCCGGTGTCCGCGCTCGCTCCGGCCCCGGCTGCGGTGGCTGCCGCTGCTCCGTCGGCCGTGGCGGCCCCCGCGACGGGCGGGCCCGCAGCCGGACGGGCGAAGATCGTGCTGCGGAGCCCGGGTGCGGCGCCCGCCGCACCGGCCTCGCCGGCCGGCAAACCGCGCAACGTCCGGCTGGGCGAGCTGGGCGCTCCGTCCGGGCGGCCCGCGCCGGTCGTGACCCCGGTGCCCGGCGCACGGCCCCTGGCCGCGCCCGACGCCGTCGTCGCCGGCCCGGCGCCCGTGCCGCAGGCCCCGGCCGCGCCGGTACGGTCCACGAGCGTGCTGCGGCAGGAGCTGCGGGCCGGTCTCGCGGAGGCGCTGTACCTGCCGGAGAGCGACATCGACCTCGGCCGCAACTTCATCGAGCTGGGCCTGGACTCCATCGTCGGGGTGGAGTGGATCAAGACCCTCAACAAGAAGTACGGCACCGCGCTGACGGCCGCTCGGCTCTACGACTACCCGACGGTGCGGGAGTTCGCGGAGTTCCTCCAGGGCGAGATGGCGGCCGCCGTACCCGCGCCGGCCGCCGTACCCGCGCCGGAGCCCGCCGTCCAGTCCGTGCCGACGCCGGAGCCCGCGCCCGCCGTCCAGCCCGTGCCGGCGCCCGCGCCCGTCGCGGCCCGGCCGGTCCGACCGAGGTCCGTCCTCATCGACGAACTGCGGAGCAGCCTGGCCGAGGCCCTGTTCCTGGAGCCGGGGGAGGTCGACGCCGGCCGCAACTTCGTGGAGCTGGGCATGGACTCCATCATCGGCGTCGAGTGGGTGAAGACGATCAACCGGCTGTACGGCACGTCGCTGACGGCGACGCGGCTGTACGACTACGCGACGCTGCGCGAGCTGGCCGGGTACCTGGAGACGCAGATGCCGGCCGAGGCCGGGCCGGTCGCCGCCGCGCAGCCGGTCGCCCCGGCTGTCGCGGCCCCGGTCACGCCGGCCCCGGCCCCCGTTCCCGCGCCCGCCGCCCCCGTCGAGCCGGCCCCGGTGCCCGCCCCCGTCGTCCCGGCCCCGGTTGCCCCGGTGCCCGCCGCGACGGCGCCCGCCGCAACAGTGCCCGCCGCGACGGCGCCCGCCACCACGACGCCCGCCCCGGCCCCCGTCGCGCGGGAGGCCGCGCCGTCCGCCGTCCGGACCGGTGACCGGGCCGCCGTCATCGGCATGTCCGGCCGCTACCCGGGCTCGGAGAACCTCCGCCAGTACTGGGACAACCTCAGCAACGGCCGCAACTCCGTGCGCGAGGTGCCCCCGTCCCGCTGGGACGTGGCGCGGTACTACGACCCGCGCCCCGGCCAGAAGGGCAAGACGAACTGCAAGTGGCTGGGCTACCTGGAGGACGCGGACTGCTTCGACCCGCTGTTCTTCAACATCTCGCCGCTGGAGGCGGAGGGGCTCGACCCGCAGCAGCGCATCTTCCTCCAGGAGGCCTACCGGGCGTTCGAGGACGCGGGGTACGACCCGCAGTCCCTGAGCCGCAAGAAGTGCGGCGTCTTCCTGGGGATCAGCGGCAACGAGTACAGCTTCCTGGTGTTCCGCAACGGCGCGGAGACCAACGCGGCGACCAGCAGCAGCAACGCCATCGCCGCCTCGCGCATCGCCTACTTCCTCAACCTCAAGGGCCCGGCGATCGCGATCGACACCGCGTGCTCCTCCTCGCTGGTGGCGCTGCACCTTGCCCAGCAGGCGCTGGCGAGCCACGAGATCGACATCGCGCTGGTCGGCGGCGTCTCGCTCTACCTGCTCCCGGACACCTACGTCGGGATGTCCGAGGCGGGCATGCTCTCGCCGCACGGGCAGTGCCGGTCCTTCGACAACGGCGCGGACGGGTTCGTGCCGGGCGAGGGCGTCGGCGCCCTGGTGCTGAAGCGCCTGGGCGACGCCGAGGCCGACCACGACCACGTCTACGGCGTCGTGGCGGCCTCGGGCACCAACCAGGACGGCAAGACCAACGGCATCACCGCTCCCAGCGCCAACAGCCAGATGGACCTGGTCCGTTCGGTCTACGACCGGCACGGCATCGACGCGGCGTCCATCGGCTACGTCGAGATGCACGGCACCGGAACCAAGCTCGGCGACCCGATCGAGCTCGACGCGCTGGGCACCGTCTACCGCGAGCGGGGCGTGCCGGCCAACTCCTGCGCGATCGGCTCGGTGAAGAGCAACATCGGGCACACCTCGGCGGCCGCCGGGGTGGCCGGGGTGCACAAGGCGCTGCTGAGCATGCGTCACGGTCTGCTCGTGCCGTCGCTGAACTTCGAGACGCCCAACGAGCACTTCGACTTCGCCCATTCCCCTTTCCGTGTCAACACCCGCCTCGAACCCTGGGAGCCCCAGGCCGGCCGGGCGCCGAGGCGCGCTGCCGTGAGCTCGTTCGGATTCAGCGGAACGAACGCCCACGTCGTGCTGGAGGAGTATCGCAATGCGTGACAGCAGTGTGCGGACCGCTTCGGCGGCCGTCGTCGTCACCCTGTCGGCCAAGACCGAGGCGCAGCTGGACAGCGCGGCCGAGAACCTGCTCGCCTTCCTGGCGGACGAGCCGCGGCTCGACCTGACCGACCTGGCCTTCTCGCTCCAGGCCGGCCGGGAGGCGATGGACCACCGGCTGGCCTTCGTGGCCGACTCCACCGCCGCGGTCGCGGCCGGCCTGCGGACCCACCTGGGGCAGGGCGCCGGGACCGTCCTCTTCCGGGGCCGGGCGCCCGAGCAGTTGACCTGGGACGAGGAGGACGAGGAGCGCAAGGCGCTGGTCCGTTCCTGGATCGCGGCCGGGGACCACGCCGCCGTCGCGAAGGCCTGGGCCGGCGGCTGCGCCGTCGACTGGCCGCTGCTGTACGCGCCGGCCCGGCCGTTCCGGATCCCGCTGCCCACCTACCCGTTCGCGAAGGAGCGGTACTGGGTCGAGGAGCAGCCGGGTGCGCAGGCCGGTCCCGGCCCGTCCGCCGCGGCGGCGCCGCACCCGCTGGTGCACCGCGACACCTCCCAGTTCGGGCGGCAGCGCTACACCTCGACCTTCACCGGTGAGGAGGCGTTCCTCCGTGACCACCGGGTCCGCGGTGAGCGGATCCTGCCCGGCGTCGCCCAGCTGGAGATGGCGCTCGCGGCTGCGGCCGGCGGACGGACGCCCCGGCCGGGCTCGGCCCTCGCCGACGTGGTCTGGGCCCGCCCGTTCCGGGTGGGCGACCGCCCGCGCGACCTCCACGTCGCGCTGCGGCCCGAGGATGCGCAGGGGCCCGAGGGCGCGCAGGGCGTCCGGTTCGAGGTCTTCGCCGCGGACGAGGACGCGGACGGGCCGGGCACGGCGCAGGTTCTGCACAGCACCGGCACGGTCGTGCCGGTCGGCGCCGCACCCGGACCGGTCGACCTGCCGCGGCTGCGGGCGGAGTGCACCGCCCGCCGGCTGGACGCCGACGAGGTCTACGCGGCGTTCGCGGCCGCCGGGATCGAGTACGGCGCGTCGCTGCGCGGCATCGAGTACCTGCTCGTCGGCGAGGGCCAGCTGCTGGCGCGCCTCGTACTCCCCGCCGCCGCCCAGCCCGGCTTCGACGCCACCCGTCTGCACCCGGGCCTCACCGACGCGGCGCTCCAGGCCTGCCTGGGGATGCCGGCGGACGGCCCGGACGCCGCGCCGCAGACCCTGCTGCCGTTCGCCGTCGACCGGGTCGAGGTGTTCGGCGCGCTGACGCCCGGCCTCTGGGTCTGGATCCGCCCGAGCGGGACCGGCCCGCAGGACGGCTCCGTCCGCCGCCTCGACCTGGACCTCTGCGACGACGCGGGGGAGGTCCGGGTGCGCCTGACGGGCTTCGCGGTCCGGGCGCTGCCCCAGGAACCGGCCCGGGAGCCCGCGGCCGGTACCGCCCTGGCCCTGCCCCGGGAGCCCGCGGCCGGCACCGTCCTGGCCTTCCCGCAGTGGCGCGAGCGCGCGCTGCCCGCACCGGCGGCCGACACCGCGCGGCGCACCGTGGTCCTCGCCGAGGCGGGCGTCCTCGCGGACGCGGTCGCGGTCGCGGTCGCGCCGGACGCCGGCTGCGAGGTCGAGGTGCTCGGCTCCGAGGCCGCCGACCTCGCGGGCCGCTACAGCGACTACGCGCTCCAGGTGTTCGAGCGGACGAAGGCGCTGCTGACGGACGGCACGCAGTCCGAGGTGTTCGTCCAGATCCTGCTGGCGGACCGGCCCGAGTCGCCGGCGCTCTCCGGCCTCGGCGCGCTGCTGCGGACGGCCCGGCTGGAGAACCCGCGGATCACCGGCCAGGTCGTCCTCGTGGACGCCGCCACGGGAGCGGACGCGCTGCGCGCGCTCCTCGCGGCCGAGCGCCGCAACCCGGCGGGCACCGACGAGGCCGGCACCGCTCACAGCACCGTCCGGTACCGGAACGGCCGGCGCGAGGTGCCGGCCTGGGCCGAGGAGCCCGCGGCGGACCGCCCCGGCGCGCCCTGGCGGGCCGGCGGCGTCTACCTGGTCACCGGCGGCCTCGGCGGCCTCGGGCTGGTCTTCGCGGAGGAGATCGCCGGCCAGGTGAAGGACGCCACGCTCGTCCTCGCCGGCCGCTCCCCGGAGACGGCCGCGACGCGGCGGACCGTGGAGCGGCTGCGGGCGTCGGGGGCCGACGTCTCCTACGCGAGCCTCGACGTCGCCGACCGGGACGCCGTCGCGGCCCTGGTCGACCGGATCGTGCGCACGGCGGGCCACCTGCACGGCGTCGTCCACAGCGCCGGCGTGATCGAGGACAACTTCATCCTGAGGAAGCCGGCCGGCGAGTTCCGCGCCGTCCTGGCGCCGAAGGTCGACGGCCTGGTGCACCTGGACGAGGCGACCAAGGACGCGGACCTGGACTTCTTCGTCACGTTCTCCTCGGGCGCCGCCGTCACCGGCAACGCCGGCCAGGCCGACTACGCGGCGGCCAACGCGTTCATGGACGGCTTCGCCGAGTACCGGCAGGGCCTGGTCGCGGCCGGACTGCGCCGCGGCCGCACCCTCTCCGTCGACTGGCCGCTCTGGGCGGACGGCGGCATGCGCCCGGACGCGGGCACCGAGGCCGAGCTCCGCGACCGCTTCGGGATCTCCCTGCTGGAGCGCGCGGCCGGGATCGAGGCGCTCTCCCGCAGCCTCCAGACGAACCACCACCAAGTGCTCGTCGCCGCAGGCGACGTGGCCCGAATCAGGCAGGCGCTGACGATGCAGCAGGCCGGTGAGGACACAGGACCAGTGAGCACCGACATTCCCGGCGCGGCAGTGGAGCGGCAGGACGACGGCCTGGAGGACAGGGCCGTCGGCTACGTCACCGCGCTGCTGGCGGGCGCGCTCAAGGTGCCCGCGCACCGCATCGAGGCCGACCTCCCGCTGGAGCGCTACGGCATCGACTCGGTGATGGCGATGAACCTGACCGCCAAGCTGGAGGCGGTCTTCGGCCGGCTGCCGAAGACGCTCTTCTTCGAGTACCGCGACATCAGGCAGCTCACCGGCTACCTGGTCGAGGCGCACCGGGAGAAGCTGGCGGAGCTGCTGGGCGTGCGGCCCGCGGTCCCCGCCCCCGCGGCTCCCGTCCCCGTGGCCCCCGTCCCCGTGGCCCCCGTGGCCCCGGCGCCCGTGGTTCAGGCGCCCGCCCCGGCGGTCCCGGCCCCGGCGCCCGCCGTCGTGCCGGAGCCGCGTGCGGCGGTCGCGCCGCGCGGCGCCGACATAGCCGTCATCGGCCTCGGCGGCCGCTACCCGCAGGCCCGCAACCTCCGCGAGTTCTGGCGCAACCTGGCCGAGGGCCGGGACAGCGTCACCGAGGTGCCCGCGGACCGCTGGGACCACCGCGCCCACTCCGTCGAGGACCCGTCCAGGCCCGGCACCGCCCACGGCAAGTGGGGCGGGTTCCTGGACGACGTCGACCGGTTCGACCCGCTCTTCTTCAACATGTCGCCCCGCGAGGCCGAGTTCACCGACCCGCAGGAGCGCCTGTTCCTGGAGTGCGTCCACGAGACGCTGGAGGACGCCGGCTACACGCGCCAGGACCTCAACCGGCACCGCTCGAACGGCGTCGAGGGCAACGTCGGCGTCTTCGTCGGCGCGATGTACGACGAGTACCAGCTGTACGGTGCGACCGAGCAGGCGCAGGCCGAGGGCCGGGTGATCCCCGGCAACGCGGCGAACATCGCCAACCGCGTCTCGTACTACTGCAACTGGCAGGGCCCGAGCATCACGCTCAAGACCATGTGCTCCTCGTCCCTGACGGCGCTCCACCTCGCCTGCCAGAGCCTGCAGCTCGGCGACTGCGAGGTCGCCGTCGCCGGCGGCGTCAACCTGTCGCTCCACCCGAACAAGTACCGGCTGCTGGGCCAGACCGGCTTCGCGTCGAGTAAGGGCCGCTGCGAGAGCTTCGGGGAGGGCGGCGACGGCTACGTGCCCGGCGAGGGCGTGGGCGCGGTGCTGCTGAAGCCGCTGGACCGGGCGATCGCCGACGGCGACCGGATCTACGGCGTCATCAAGGCCACCGCGGTCAACCACGGCGGCCGGACCAACGGCTACACGGTGCCGAACCCGAACGCCCAGAGCGGCGTGATCGCGCACGCCCTGGACAAGGCCGGCGTCGACGCGCGCACGGTCAGCTACATCGAGGCGCACGGCACCGGTACGTCCCTCGGCGACCCGATCGAGATCGCCGGCCTCACCAAGGCCTTCTCCCGGCACACGGACGACCGGCAGTTCTGCGCGATCGGCTCGGTGAAGAGCAACATCGGGCACGCCGAGAGCGCCGCCGGCATCTCGGCCCTGACGAAGGTGCTGCTCCAGCTCAAGCACGGCAAGCTGGCGCCCTCGCTCCACTCCGAGGTGCTCAACCCGCACATCGACTTCGAGGAGACGCCCTTCCGGGTGCAGCGGGAGCTGGCGGACTGGGACCGGCCGGTGATCGACACCGCCGACGGCCCCCGCGAGTACCCGCGGATCGCCGGCATCTCCTCCTTCGGCGCGGGCGGCTCCAACGCGCACGTCGTCGTCGAGGAGTACGTCCCCGCCGGGCGCCCGGCGGACACCGACCCGGCGCAGCAGCCGCTGGCCACCGTCGTCGTGCTCTCCGCGCGCACCACGGAGCAGGTCCGCGAGCAGGCGCAGCGGCTCCTCGACTGGGCGCAGGAGGAGCGGATCGGCGACGCCGACCTGCCCGGGATCGCCTTCACGCTCCAGACGGGCCGCGAGCACCTGGACGAGCGGCTGGCGTTCCTGGCCGGCTCCGCCGAGGAGCTGCTCGCCCGCCTGCGCGACCACCTGGACGGCAAGGACGCCGTCGGCGAGGTCCACCGGGGCCGGGTGAAGCGCGCGAAGGACGCCGTGTCGTTCCTCGCCGAGGACGAGGACATGGCGCACACCATCGAGGCGTGGGTGCGCAAGCGCAAGTTCGGCAAGCTGCTCGAACTCTGGGTCAGCGGCCTGGGCCTGGACTGGCGGAGCTTCTACCCCGCCCCGCAGCCGGCCCGGGTCTCGCTGCCGACCTACCCGTTCGCGCGCAAGCGGTTCTGGGCCCCGGCGGGCCAGGCGGCAGCGGCGGCCACCCCTGTGCCGGCCGCCGCAGCGCCTGCCGCCGTCGCCACTGCTGCTCCGGCCGCTGCTGCGCCGGCGCCCGCGGCGGTGGTGACCGCGCCCGAGCCCACCCCGCTGAAGCCGATCCCGCCGGTGCGGCCCGCCACGGTGCCCGTGCCGTCCGGCGGCGCCCGCGCCGTCGCGAAGCCGCGCGGCATCGGCCTCGCCCCGCTCGGCGGCGGGCCGGCCGCACCGGCGGCCCCGGCGCCCGTGCGTCGTCCCGCCGCCGCGGTGACCCTCGCGCCGGTGTCCACTCCTGCTCCGTCGGCCCCCGTCGCCGCCCCGGTGGCGGCCCCGGCCCCGCAGGCCCCCGCCCCGCAGGCTCCGGCCGCGGCGGTCACGGCCTACGCCGGCCCGGACGAGGAGACCCTCGTCGACGAGCTGGCGGCGAGCCTCGCCCAGGCCCTGTACATGGCGGAGGAGGAGGTCGACACCGACACCAACTTCACCGACCTCGGGCTGGACTCCATCGTCGGGGTCGAGTGGATCAAGGCGATCAACAAGCAGTACGGCCTCGAACTGGCCGCGACCAGGCTCTACGACACGCCCACCGTCCGCCAGTTGGCGGCCTACCTGCACAACCTGCTGCGCACCGCGGCACCCGCCCCGGCCGCGGCTCCGGCCGCCGCTCCGGTCGCCGTCGCGCCGGTGGCCGAGCCGGTCGCCGCTCCGGCGCCGGTGACCGCTCCGGTGACGGCCGAGGCGCCGCAGCCGGCGCTCTCGGAGGACGAGGTCCAGGCGGACCTGCTGAGCAGCCTGGCCGCCGCCCTGTACGTGTCGGAGGACGAGCTCGACCTCGACCGGAGCTTCACCGACTTCGGCCTCGACTCGATCATCGGCGTGGAGTGGATCAAGGCGATCAACAAGCAGTACGGGCTGGACCTCCCCGCCACCAGGCTCTACGACCACCCGACGATCCAGGAGCTGACGGCCTGCATCCTCCGGGAGCTGGGGAAGGGAGGCGCCCCTCAGGGGCGTCCCTTTCGCGGGCTGACCGCCCCCGCCGACGCCCCCGCCGCCGAGGCCGCGCCCGTCGCGGAGCCCGTCGACGCCGCCCTGTCCGCCCCGGTCGTCCCGGTCGCCCCGAAGCCCGAGCCGAAGCCGGAAGCGGAGCCGAAGCCCGAGCCGAAGACGGAGCCCGCCCCCGTCGTCGCACCGGCCCCCGTCACCGCGCCCGCACCCGCGCCCGCCCCGGCGCCCGCCGGCCCGCGCCGCGGTGACGCGATCGCGATCGTCGGCATGGCCGGCCGCTACCCCCGCTCGGAGAACCTGGCCGAGTACTGGGACAACCTGGCGAACGGGCGCGACTGCGTCCGGGAGATCCCCAAGTCCCGCTGGGACGTCGACGAGTACTACGACCCCCGCCCGAGCCAGAAGGGCAAGGTCTACTGCCGGTCGATGGGCGACCTCGACGACATCGAGGTCTTCGACCCGCTGTTCTTCAACATCCCGCCGGCCGAGGCCGAGGCGATGGACCCGCAGCAGCGCCTCTTCCTCCAGGAGGCGTACCACGCCTTCGAGGACGCGGGGTACGACCCGCGGGCGCTGAGCGGTGAGAAGTGCGGCGTCTACCTGGGGATCATGAGCAACGAGTACAGCATGCTCATGCAGAAGCAGGGCGCGGACGCCAGTTCGGCCACCAGCAACAGCAACGCCATCACGGCCGGCCGGATCGCCTACTTCCTCAACCTCAAGGGCCCGGCCATCGCCCTGGACACGGCCTGCTCCTCCTCGCTCGTCGCGACCCACCTGGCCTCCCAGGCGCTCAAGGGCGGTGAGATCGACATGGCCCTGGTCGGCGGCGTCACCCTCTACCTGAGCCCCGAGGCGTACATCAGCATGTGCGGCGCCGGGATGCTCTCGCCGGACGGACGCTGCAAGACCTTCGACAACGGCGCCGACGGCTTCGTGCCGGGGGAGGGCGTGGGTGCCCTCGTCCTGAAGCGGCTCGACGACGCGGTGCGCGACGGGGACCACGTCCACGGCGTCATCCTCGGCTCGGGCATCAACCAGGACGGCAAGACCAACGGCATCACCGCGCCGAGCGTGATGAGCCAGATGGAGCTGGAGCGCGACGTCTACGGGCGCCACGGCATCGACCCGGCCGGGATCGGCTACGTCGAGATGCACGGCACCGGTACCAAGCTGGGCGACCCCATCGAGCTGGAGGCGCTGGGCACGGTCTACCGCGAGCACACCGACAAGGTCGGCTACTGCGCCATCGGCTCGGTGAAGAGCAACCTCGGGCACGCCTCCGCGGCCGCGGGCATCGCCTCCATCCAGAAGGCCGTGCTCTGCATGCAGCAGAAGCACCTGGTGCCGACGCTCAACTTCGAGCGCCACAACGAGCACTTCGACTTCGAGCGCTCGCCGTTCTACGTCAACACCGCCCTGACGCCCTGGAAGACGGAGGCCGGCACCGCGCGGCGCGCGGCCGTGAGCTCCTTCGGCTTCAGCGGCACCAACGCCCACCTCGTGCTGGAGGAGTACGACGAGGGCGCCGGGTCCGCCGCGCCGGAGCCGGCGCAGGTCCCCCGCGTCTTCGTCCTCTCGGCGAGGAGCGAGGAGCAGCTCAGGACCGCCGCCGCACGACTCGGCGACCACGTCCGGGCGCACCCGTCGGTGGAGCCGCGGGACCTCGCGTTCTCGCTCCAGGTGGGCCGCGAGGCCATGACGCGGCGGCTGGCGCTGGTCGCCGCCACCCTCGGGGAGCTGGCGGAGAAGCTGACGCGGTACTCCACGCAGGGCCGGGCGGACGGTGTCCTCACCGGTCAGGCCGCCAAGGGCCGGGGGAGGGGCGCCGTGCACGTCCCTCAGCCGGCCCCGGGCGGTGCGCCGTCCGCGGCGGAGAGCGAGCGGCTGGCCGGGCTCTGGGTGACCGGGACGGCCGTCGACTGGGCGCAGCTGTACGCGGACGAGCGGCCCCGCAGGGTCCCGCTGCCCACGTACCCCTTCGCCCGCGAGAGCTACTGGTTCACCCCGGCTCCCGCCGACGCTTCCGCCGAGACTCCCGCCGACGCGGGCACCCCGGCTCCTGCCGCCGCGCCCGCGGCCGCACCCGCCGCACCCGCGCCCACCCCGGCGCCCGCGGCCGCACCCGTCCCCGCCGCCGACCCGTCGGCCGCGGCGAACATCCTGCTGAAGCCGGTCTGGGACGTCGTCCCGAAGCCCGCCCCGCAGACCCCCGCCGCGCAGGCCCCCGGCACCCCGGCCGGCCGCGTCCTGGTGGTCGGCGGCGAGCAGGAGCACTGGGAGCGGATCCGCACCGTCCACCCGGGCGCCGAGCGCCTGGCCGTCTCACCCGCGGACACCGTGGAGACGATCGCCGCCCGGCTCGACGCCGCCGGCGACCCCGTCGCCCACCTGGTCTGGCTGGCACCCCAGCCGCAGACCCCGGCGGCCGTCACGGACGACGCGCTGGTCGAGGCACAGGAGGGCGGGCTGTACGCCTGCTTCCGCACGCTGAAGGCGCTGCTGAGCCTCGGTTACGGCCGCCGCACGCTCGACCTGACCGTCGTCACCGAGCAGAGCCTGCCGGTGCGGCGCGGCGACACCGTCGACCCGACCCACGCCGGCCTGCACGGCCTGCTCGGCTCGGTGGCCAAGGAGTACCCGGGCTGGAACGTGCGCCTGGCCGACCTCGACAAGGGGTACGACTGGCCGCTCGCGGAGCTGTTCGCGCTGCCCTGCGAGGACCGCGGCAGCGTCCGGGCGTACCGCCGCAGGCGCTGGTACCAGCAGGCGCTCCTCCCGATCCGGGAGACCGTCAGGGACACCGCCGGGGACGCCGCGCAGGGTGGCAACCCGGTGTACCGGCAGGGCGGCACGTACGTGGTGATCGGCGGCGCCGGCGGCATCGGCGAGGCGTGGACCGAGCACATGATCCGCACCTACGGCGCGCAGGTCGTCTGGATCGGCCGCCGGGCCGAGGACGCGGCGATCCGCGAGAAGCTGGAGCGGCTGGGCCGGCTGGGCCCGGAGCCCCGCTACGTGCAGGCCGACGCCGCCGACCGGGAGTCACTGCAGGGCGCCTACGAGCGCATCAAGCAGAGCCACCCCGTCATCCACGGCGTGATCCACTCGGCGATCGTCCTGCTCGACCAGAGCCTGGAGCGGATGGACGAGGGGCGCTTCCGCGCCGCCGTCAGCGCCAAGGTCGACGTCAGCGTGCGGCTGGTGCAGGTCTTCCGGACCGAGCCGCTGGACTTCGTCCTGTTCTTCTCCTCGATGAACTCGTTCCTCAAGGCACCCGGGCAGTGCAACTACGTGGCCGGCTCCGTCTTCAAGGACGCCTACGCCCACCGGCTCGGCTCCGCTCTCTCCGCCCCCGTGAAGACCATGAACTGGGGTTACTGGGGCAGCGTCGGCATCGTCGCCTCGCAGGAGTACCAGGAGCGGATGAGCAGGGCCGGCGCAGCCTCGATCGAGCCCGCCGACGGCATGGCGGCCCTCGACGTCCTTCTTTCCGGCACGTTCGACCAGCTCGGCCTGGTCAAGGCTCAGGGGGGTAACTCGTAACATGCAGCACATCATCCGGCGCGAAGCCATCACCACCGCCCGCAGCGGTACACGGGTTCCCCTGGCCCGCCTCTGCCGGGAGATCGCGGACGGCACGGCGGCCCCGGCCGTCGAGGCCGCCGACGGCACCGCGGACACCCTGGTCGACGACGACCTGCTGAGCCGGCTGCTGCTCAGCCAACTGCAGAGCGTGGGCCTGTTCTCGGACGCCGCCCCCCGCCTGCCGCTCGGCGAGGAGCTGCGGCGCTGGCTGGACGAGTCCGTCCGCCAGCTCCTCGACCGCGGCTACCTGCACGGCGACGCCGCGCAGGCCCGCCCGGTGCACGCGGTCAGCAGCCGCGACGTCTGGGCGGAGTGGGAGGAGCGCAGCGCGCAGTGGTCGCGCAACGCCGACCTGCGCGCGCAGGTCGTGCTCCTCGACGCCATGCTGCGCGCCCTGCCGCGGGTCCTGACCGGCGAGGTGCTCGCCACCGACGTCATGTTCCCCAACTCCTCGATGGAGCTGGTCGAGGGGATCTACAAGAACAACCCCGTCACCGACACCTTCAACGGCATCATGGCCGACGCGGTGGCCGGCATCGTGCGGGAGATCGTGCGCTGCGACCCGTCGGCGCGGATCCGCCTGCTGGAGATCGGCGCGGGCACCGGCGGCGGGAGCGTGAAGGTCTTCGAGCGGCTCGAACCCTTCGCCGCCCACGTCGAGACGTACTGCTACACCGACCTCTCCAAGTCCTTCCTGATGTACGCGGAGAAGGAGTACGGGCCCAGGTACCCGTACCTCGACTACCGGATCTTCAACGTCGAGGCGCCGCTGGCCGGCCAGGACGTCGAGCCAGGCTCCTACGACATCGTGCTCGCCACCAACGTGCTGCACGCCACCAAGGACATCCGCCGGACGCTGCGCAACGCCAAGGGCGCGCTGAAGGAGAACGGCGTCCTGCTCGCCAACGAGCTCTCCTCGCACTCGCTCTTCACCCACCTGACCTTCGGCCTGCTCGAAGGCTGGTGGCTGTACGAGGACACCGAGCTGCGCATCCCGGGCTGCCCGGGCCTGACCCCCGAGTCCTGGGAGGAGGTGCTCGACGAGGAGGGCTTCGGCGCGGTGTCGTTCCCCGCGCAGCGGCTGCACGACCTGGGCCACCAGGTGATCGCGGCCGACAGCGACGGGCTGATCCGCCAGGAGCTCGCGGGCGCCGTCGCCGACGGGGGCGCCGAGCCCGCGCGGGCCGCCGGCGCGCAGGACGCCCCGGCCCGCCCCGTGGCCCCGGCGCACCGCCCCGCGCGGACCGGGCCGCGCACACCGGCGGTCACGGACGAGGTGCTGGAACAGCACGTCAAGGACGTCATCTTCGAGCAGCTGAAGCTCTCCCTGAAGGTCGACCGGACGCAGATCTCCGCGGACGACGCCTTCATGGACTACGGCATCGACTCGATCATCGGCGTGCAGCTCATCCAGGAGATCAACCGGAAGATCGGCATCGACCTGGCCACCACCGACCTCTTCGACCACGGCTCGGTGAACCGGCTGGCCCGCTACATCGCCGGCGCCCACCGCGCGGAGGCCACCGCCTCGCTGCCGGCCGCGCTGCGCGCCCCGGCCGCCGAGCCCGCCCCGCTCCCGGCGGCCCACCCCGCCGCCCCGCAGCCGGCCGTCGCGCCGCAGGCCCAGCAGGCCCGGGTTCCCGCGCGGGCACCGCACGAGCCCGCGGGCACGCTGCACAAGGAGCCGATCGCCATCGTCGGCATGAGCGGCCGGTTCGGCGGCTCGCCCGGCGTCGAGCAGCTCTGGGAGCACCTGGCGCAGGGCCACGACCTGATCGAGAAGATCTCG
This sequence comes from Kitasatospora sp. NPDC056181, assembly GCF_042266225.1. NCBI lineage: Bacteria > Bacillati > Actinomycetota > Actinomycetes > Kitasatosporales > Streptomycetaceae > Kitasatospora > Kitasatospora sp. NPDC056181. Next base: position 22,718 of record NZ_JBHJUK010000023.1, on the reverse strand, counting down.
CGCTGGGACATGTCGGGCTACCGCCCCGAGGGCGCGCCGCGCTGCGAACACGGCAGCTTCATCGACGACATCGACCGCTTCGACCCGACGTTCTTCAACATCTCCGGCGTCGAGGCGACCTACATGGACCCCCAACAGCGGGTGTTCCTGGAGGAGTCCTGGAAGGCGCTGGAGGACGCCGGCTACGCGGGCGCCGGCACCCAGGGCCGCAAGGTCGGCGTCTACGTCGGCTGCCAGGAGAGCGGCTACGCACAGCTGTTCGGCGGCGAGGCGCCGCCGCAGTCCATGTGGGGCAACGCGCTCTCGGCGATGCCGGCCCGGATCTCCTACTACCTGGACCTCCAGGGCCCGGCGATCTCCGTCGACACCGCGTGCTCCAGCTCGCTGGTGGCCATCCACCTCGCCTGCCAGGGCCTGTGGGGCGGCGAGACCGAGATGGCCATCGCCGGCGGTGTCGCCATCCAGACCACGCCCAAGTTCTGGGTGATCGCCGGACAGGCCGGCATGCTCTCCGCGAGCGGCCGCTGCCACACCTTCGACGACCGCGCCGACGGCTTCGTCCCCGGCGAGGGCGCGGGCGTCGTCGTCCTCAAGCGGCTCAGCGACGCGCTCGCCGACGGGGACCACATCCACGGCGTCATCAGCGGCTCCGGCATCAACCAGGACGGCGCGTCGAACGGGATCACCGCACCGAGCGCCAAGTCCCAGGAGCGGCTGGAGCGTTCGGTCTACGACGCGTTCGGGATCAACCCCGAGCACATCCAGCTGATGGAGGCCCACGGCACCGGCACCAAGCTCGGCGACCCGATCGAGTACCAGGCGCTCAAGCGGGCCTTCCGCCACTACACCCAGCAGCGGGACTACTGCGCGCTGGGCTCGATCAAGTCCAACCTCGGCCACACCATCACCGCCGCCGGCGTCGCCGGCGTCATCAAGGTGCTGCTCTCGCTGCGCCACCGGCGCATCCCGCCCTCGATCAACTTCGAGCGGGGCAACGCGCACATCGACTTCACCGACAGCCCGTTCTACGTGAACACCGAGGACCGCCCCTGGGAGGCCGGGGGAGACGGCACCCGCCGCGGCGCCGTCAGCTCCTTCGGCGTCAGCGGGACCAACGCCCACCTGGTGATCGAGGAGGCCCCGTACCGGGCCCACCGCACCGGCGGGCCCTCCGCGCACCTCGTCACCCTGTCCGCGGGCACCGCCGAGCAGCTGGAGGAGCAGGCCGAACGGCTCCTCGCGCACTGCGAGCAGCAGCCCGGACTCGACCCGGGCGACATCGGCTTCACCCTGCTCGTCGGCCGCAGGCACCTGCCGCACCGGCTGGCCCTGGTCGTGCGCGACCAGGCCGAGCTGGTCCAGAACCTGCGGCTGTGGACGGCCAAGGGCCAGAGCCCGCGCGTCTGCGCCGGCGAGGTGCCCGCGCAGGGGAGCCAGGAGCGCGCCGCGCTGCGCAACTTCGGCAACGAGTGCATCCGGCAGGCGGCGGCGGGCACCGACCCCGACTCCCTCGCCGAACTGCTCGCCACCGTCGCGGACCTCTACGTCCAGGGCTACGGCCTGGACTACGCCGCGCTGTTCGCCGACGGGCAGTACACCCGCGTCCCGCTGCCGACCTACCCGTTCGCCCGCGAGCGGTACTGGGTGCCGCAGGCGCCGCCGCAGACCGCGGCGCTCCCGGCCGCGGCCGGCCCGCACGCCGCCGCGCACCCGCTGCTCCACACCGACGTCTCGGACTTCCGCTCCCGGCGCTACCGGTCCGAGTTCACCGGCGAGGAGTTCTTCCTCCGCGACCACGTGGTCAAGGGCCACAAGGTCCTGCCCGGCGTCGCCTGCCTGGAGATGGCCCGGGCCGCCGCCGCCCTCACCCTCGGCGGACCGGCCCGGGACGGCCGCGGCCTCGCCCTGCGCAACGTCGTCTGGGCGCGCCCGGTGACCGCCGGCGCGGAGCCCGTCACCCTCACCACCTCGCTGGTGCCCAGGGGCCACGACGAGGCCGACTACGAGATCGCCGGCACGGCCGGCGACACCCCCGGCGCCGCGGTGGTGCACAGCCAGGGGCAGGTGGTCCTCAAGGACCTCGCCCCGGCCGTGCTCGACCTGCCCGGCCTGCGGGCCTCCTGCGGCCGCACCGAGATCGGCGCCGACCGCCTCTACCCGGCGTACGAGGCCATCGGCTTCGGCTACGGGGACGGGCACCGCGGCATCGAACGGCTGCACATCGGCCGCGACCAGGTCCTGGTGCAGCTGAAGCTGCCCGCCTCGGTGCGCGCCACCCGGGACGACTACGTCCTGCACCCCAGCCTCCTCGACTCCACGCTCCAGGCCTCGCTCGGCATGGGGCTGGCGGGCGGCGACGCGGACACCCTCGACGTGTCCGGCATGAAGCCCTCGCTGCCGTTCGCCCTGGACGAGCTGGAGGTCCTCGGCTCCTGCACCGAGGCGATGTGGGCCTGGATCCGCTACAGCGCGGGCGTCGAGCGGGGCGGCAAGGTCTTCAAGCTCGACATCGACCTCTGCGACGAGCAGGGCGGGGTGCGCGCCCGGATCAGGGGCATGTCCTACCGCGTCCTGGACGGCGAGGTCGGCGCCGTCGCCGAGACGCCCGTGACCCGGGCCGCCGGGGTGGAGTCGGTCGCCTTCGTCCCCGCCTGGCGGGAGCCCGCACCGGGCGCCGCGGCGGTCGAGCCGCACCGGCACGCCGTCCTGCTGCCCGACCTGCCCGCCCTCGCCGACGCGCTGGCCGGCCAGGACCCGGCGGTGCGGGTGCTGCCCCTGACCTCCGCCGCCGCGGGGATCGCCGAGCGGTTCACCGAGTACACCGAGCAGACCCTCGCCCACGTCCGGCGCCTGCTGGACGACCCGGCCCAGGAGCGGCTGCTGGTGCAGCTCGTCGTCCCCGACCGGGAGGAGCCGGCGACCGTTCAGGGCCTGCTCGGCCTCCTGAAGTCGGCCCAGGCCGAGGACCCGCGGCTGCTGGCCCAGGCCGTCCTGGTCGACCCGGACGAGCCCGCCGCGCAGCTCGCCGGCCGGGTCGCCGCCGGACGCCGCCACCCCGGCGAGGCCTGCCTGCGCTTCCGCGGCGGCCGCACCGAGGCGCTGACCTGGGCCGAGGACGACAACCGGCCCGAGACCCGGGTGCCCTGGCGGACCGGCGGGGTCTACCTCGTCACCGGCGGCCTCGGCGGGGTCGCGACCCTGTTCGCCCAGGACATGGCCACGGTGCACGGCATCACCGTCGTGCTGGCCGGACGCTCGGCGCTGCGCCCCGCGCAGCAGGCCGTCCTGGACGGCTGGCGCGCGCAGGGGGCGGACGTCCGCTACGAGCGGGTGGACGTCGCCCGGGCGGCCGAGGTGCGGGCGCTGGTCGAGGGGATCGTCCAGGAGCACGGCGCCCTGCACGGCATCGTCCACAGCGCCGGCGTCCTGCGTGACGGCCTCCTGCGGCGCAAGACCGCCGAGGAGTGCCGGGAGGTGCTCGCGCCGAAGGTGGCGGGCCTGGTCAACCTGGACGAGGCCAGCAAGGACCTCCCGCTGGACTTCCTGGTCGTCTGCGCCGGCGCGGCCGGGGTGTTCGGCAACACCGGGCAGGCCGACTACGCCGCCGCCAACGCCTTCCAGGACGCCTACACGCACCACCGGCAGGAGCTGGTGGCCCGCGGGCTGCGCTCCGGCGCCTCCGTCTGCGTCGACTGGCCGCTCTGGGCCGAGGGCGGGATGCGCGTCGACGCCGCCACCGAGACGGTGATGCGCGAGCGGCTGGGCATGGTTCCGATGCCGACCGCCACCGGGCTCGCCGCGCTGTACGCCGCGCTCGGCGCGCCGCGGACCCAGGTCCTGGTGATCGCCGGGGACGCGGAGAGGATCCGGCGGACCGTGCTGCACGGGGCCCCGCAGCCGGAGCCCCGGCCCGCGGCCGCCGTGCCCGCGCCGGCCGGGCCCGCCGCGGGTTCCGCGGGCGCCGGACGGAAGGCCGTCCGCGCCGAGCTGGTCACGTACCTCAGGAACACGCTCGCCGAGGTGATCCAGGTGCCCGCGCACCGGATCGACCCCGGGGCGCCGTTCGAGCGGTTCGGCATCGACTCGGTGCTGGCGCTCGCCGTCACCAACCGGCTGGAGGCCGACTTCGGCTCGCTGTCGAAGACGCTCTTCTTCGAGCACCAGACCATCGACGACCTGAGCGGCTACTTCCTCGGCGCCCACGCGGGCGCGCTGGAGTCGGTGCTGGGCATCCGCGACGAGCGGCCGGAGCCGGCCGCGCCCGCCGCGCCGCCCGCCGTCCCCGCCGCGCCGCCCGCCTCCGCCGCCACGGTCCCGTCCGCCCCCGCCGCCACGGTCGCCACCGCGGCACCCGTACGGCGGGAGCCGGCCGGCGAGGCGCCGCAGCGGCGGTCCGCGCCGCAGGAGGACGCCATCGCGGTGGTCGGCCTCTCCGGCCGCTACCCCGGGGCGAACGACCTCGACGAGCTCTGGGAGGCCATGGTCGCCGGGCGCGACCTCGTCACCGAGGTCCCCGAGGACCGCTGGGACCACGAGCTCTACTACGACCCGGAGCCGAACAAGCCCGGCCGGACCCCCACCAGGTGGGGCGGGTTCATCGACGGCGTCGCCGACTTCGACCCGCTGTTCTTCAACGTCTCGCCGCGCGAGGCGGCGATCACCGACCCGCAGACGCGCCTCTTCCTGGAGTGCGTCTGGAACCTCCTGGAGGGCACCGGCTACACCCGCGAGCGCCTGCGCACCGCGTACGGCAGCCGGGTCGGGGTCTACGTCGGCGCGATGTACCAGCAGTACCAGCTGCTGTCGTCCGACATCGTCCACGAGTCCATCACCTCGGTGATGTCCTACAGCGCCATCGCCAACCGGGTGTCGCACTTCTTCGACCTCCAGGGGCCCAGCCTCGCGGTCGACACGACGTGCTCCTCCTCGCTCGTCGCCATCCACCTGGCCTGCGAGGAACTCCGCCGCGGCGGCTGCGACATGATGATCGCGGGCGGCGTCAACCTGACGCTCCACCCGAAGAAGTTCCTCGGGCTGAGCCTGACCGGCCTCACCGGCAGCGATCCCGGCAGCCGGGCCTTCCTGGACGGCGACGGCTTCCTGCCCGCCGAGGGCGTGGGCGCCGTCCTGCTGAAGCCGCTGTCACGGGCCGTCGGCGACGGGGACGAGATCCTCGCCGTCATCAGGTCCAGCGCCACCAACCACAAGGGCCGGACCAACGGTCCGATGGTGCCCAGCCCCGACCGGCAGGCGGAGCTGATCGAGGAGAACCTGGAGCGGGCCGGCGTCCACCCGCGCACGGTCGGCTACGTGGAGGCGTCCGCGAACGGCTCCCAGCTGGGCGACGCCATCGAGTTCGCGGCGCTGCGCAAGGTGTTCGGGCGGCACACGCAGGACGAGGGCTTCTGCGCCCTGGGCACGGTCAAGTCCACCTTCGGCAACGCCGAGGCGGCCTCCGGCATCGCCCAGCTGAGCAAGGTCGCCCTCCAGCTCAAGCACCGCCGGCTCGTCCCGTTCGTCGGGCAGGGCGGGCTCAACCCCGGCGTCCAGCCGGCCGGGACGGCGTTCTACCTCCCGCGGGAGGCGCAGCCCTGGCACCGGCCGGTGGTGGACGTCGACGGGCAGGAGCGCGAGTACCCGAGGCGCGCGACCATCAGCGCCTTCGGGGCCGGCGGGTCCAACGCCCACCTGGTCGTCGAGGAGTACGTCCCCGAGCAGCCCGTCGCCGACGGGCACGGGCACGAGGACGACGGGGCGCCGCAGGTCGTCGTCCTCTCCGCGCGCAACGAGGGCCGGCTGAAGGCCGTCGCCGAGCGGCTGCTGGAGTTCGTGAACGCGCAGGACGGGCTCTCCCTCGCCGACCTCGCCCACACGCTGCAGAGCGGGCGCGAGGCCATGGACGCGCGGTTGGCGCTGGTGGCGGGGAGCACCCGCGAGCTCGTCGCGGGCCTCGGCCACTACCTCGCCGGCACCGCAGGCCAGGCCCCGGTGCCGCTCTTCACGGGCGACGCGCGGCGTGAGGATTCGGAGCTCGGCGCCCTGCTGAGCGGACGGGTCGGGGACGCGGTGGTCCGCGAGCTGCTCGCGGAGAACCGGCCCGAGAACGTGGCCCTGTTCTGGGCCCGGGGCGGGAACGTGCCGTGGGAGGCCCTCCCGCGCGAGGGCCGGGCGCCGCGGATGCTGCGGACGCTGCCGACCTACCCGTTCGACCGCAAGCGGTACTGGGTGCCCCAGGGCGAGCCGTCCGCGCCCGTTTCCGTTCCCGCGCCCGCGCCCGCGCCGGTGGTTCCGGCCGCGGCCGGGAACGGTCAGGCCGCCCCGGCGCAGACCGGCGCCGCGGAGCGGCTCACCGTCCTGGTCGCCGACCTGCTGGGCGTGCCGACGGACGCATTGGACCTCGACGCGCCGCTCCAGGACCTCGGGTTCAGCTCGATCCTGGCGATGCAGCTGGTGAAGGGCATCCAGACGGAGGTCGACCCCGCGGCCGACCTCCAGGCCCTGGCCGACTGCCGGTCGACCCGGGACCTGGTGCGCCGCTTCGGCTCCGCCGTCCCGTCCGCCGCCGCGGCCGGCGGGGCCGCGCAGCCCCAGGCGCGCTTCCCCGAGGTGATCCGCCTCAACGCCGTCACCGAGGGCCGGCCGGTCTTCTGGTTCCACGGCGGGCTCGGCGGGCTGGAGGTCTACGGCGCGGTCGCCGACGCCTTCGGGCGGCCCTTCCACGGCATCCAGGCACGCGGCTGGATGTCCGACGCGGACCCGCTGAACGGCATCGCGGCCATGGCCGCGCACTACGCGCACATCATCCGCACCGTCCAGCCCGAGGGCCCGTACGACCTCGGCGGCTACTCGCTCGGCGGCCTGCTGGCGTACGAGGTGACCCGTCAACTGCAGGAGCAGGGCGAGACGGTGGAGACCATCGTGATGGTCGACGCGATGTACGGTGATAAGGTGAAGGAAATGACCATGTCACGTAAGGACATGGTGCTCCAGCAGGTCAACGCCCTGCTGTTCGCGGCCGTCAGGCCGGCTCCGGAGAACTTCGCGGACGCGTTCATCGCGGCCGCCGAGGTCGACTGGAGCCAGGGCGACGACGAGCTGCTCGACCGGCTGATCGCCGTCGCGCAGCAGCGCGGCCTGGGCGGCTCCGCGGAGGCGCTGCGCGCCCTCGTGGAGCAGAACGTCCGGGTCCAGGAGGCCTACGGGGTCCTGGAGTACGACGTCCGTCCGCTCGCCCGGCCGGAGTCCGTCACCTGCTTCTACTTCCGCAACAAGAGCGGCCTCTTCTACGGGGAGCTCGAACCCGTCTTCTCCACCCAGGAGGACGGCACGGCGCTGGACCAGGTGAACTACTGGGAGGAGTGGCAGCAGCAGCTGCCCAACTTCCACCGGACCGACGTGGACTCCTCGAACCACTTCGTGATCCTCAGCGACCCGAAGTCGCTCTCCGCCATCCGCTCCTTCTGCGAGCTGTTCTACTCCGGCAGCCGGGAGGAGAAGCGGATCGCGGCGGCCAAGACCTGGGTGGGCCGTCGCCGGCGGAGCCCGCGCAGCAAGAAGTGACCGGGGCGGCGCGCCCGTAGGGACACCAGGAACAGTGGGCCGGCGGCCGCCTCCCGGAAGGGGGCGGCCGGCCCCGGCCCGTCGAGCAGGGGGCTGCATTGGACAGGGTGGCACGGAGGCTCGGCAGCGAGTCCTTCCGCAGGGACTTCGGCGTCGACTACGCGTACCTGTCGGGGTCGATGTACCGGGGCATCGCCTCGAAGGAGCTGGTGGTCGCCATGGGGCGCGGCGGCTTCCTGGGCTTCCTCGGGGCGGCGGGGCTCAGCCCGGACCGGGTGCGGGGCGACATCGCCCACATCCGGCGGAACCTGGCGCCGCACCAGCCGTTCGGCGTGAACCTGCTCTGCGACCTCCAGGACCCGGCACGCGAGACGGCCGCCGTCGAGCGGCTGCTCGCCGAGGGCGTGCGCATCGTCGAGGCCTCGGCCTTCGTCAAGGTCACGCCGGCCCTGGTGCTGTTCCACCTGAGCGGGCTGCGCCGGGGCCCCGACGGCGCTGTCGTGCGGGGTCACCGGATCGTGGCGAAGGTCTCCCGCCCCGAGGTGGCGCGGGAGTTCATGCGGCCCGCGCCGCAGGCCCTCGTCGCGCAGCTGTTGGCGCAGGGCCGGGTCACCCCCGAGCAGGCCGAGCTGGCGAGGGGGGTCCCGGTGGCCCAGGACCTCTGCATCGAGGCGGACTCGGGGGGTCACACCGACCGCGGCGTGCCCACCGTGCTGCTGCCGTCGATGCAGGGCCTGCGCCGCGATCTGACCCGGGAGTTCGGGTACACCGAGGCGATCCGGCTGGGGTCGGCGGGCGGGATCGGCACCCCGCAGGCCGTCGCCGCGGCCTTCACCATGGGTGCGGACTTCGTGATGACGGGTTCGGTCAACCAGTGCACGGTGGAGGCCGGAATCACCGACGCGGTGAAGGACCGGTTGCAGGAAATCGACGTCCAGGACACCGACTACTGCCCGGCCGGTGACATGTTCGAGATCGGCGCGCTGGTCCAGGTGTTGCGGAAGGGCGTGCTCTTTCCCGCCCGGGCCAACAAACTGTTCGCGCTCTACAAGTCCTACGACTCCTGGGACGAGATTCCGGAGGGCACCCGGCGGCAGATCCAGGAGACCTACTTCAAGCGGAGCGTGGAGGAGGTCTGGCGGGAGACCAGGGAGCACCTGGAACGGACGGGCCGGGTGGCCGAGATCGGGCGTGCCGAGCGCAGCCCGAAACGCAGGATGGCGCTGATCTTCCGCTGGTACTACGGGTACACCAGCCGGCTCTCGTTCACGGATCCCGAGCGCGATCCGGCGAACGTGCAGGTCCACACCGGTCCGGCGCTCGGCTCGTACAACCAGTGGGTGAAGGGGACCCCGCAGGAGAACTGGCGCAACCGGCACGTGGACCGGATCGCGGCCGGGCTCATGCGGGAGGCCGCCGGGATTCTGACGGAGCGGCTGCACGCCCTGGCTTGAAACCGGCGTGGTGCGGGCGGCGGTGCCGCCCTGACGGTCGATGGGAATTGTCACACTGGTCACCCAGTGCAGCCAGGCACTATGATCTGATTAACCGTCACCGTCGGTAACCAAGGGGGGGCGCAAAAGGCTGATGTCACGTCAACTGCGGGTCGGTCCCACACGACCCGGCAGGGCGCGACGAGGTGCCGGCGGGCGAGGAGTGCGGAGAGCCGCGGGTATTTCCGGGGCGGGCCGGTAAGGGGGCGGGCGGTCGCCCCCCGGGCCTCATCCGGTCCGTCGTGGCGTGCGCGGACGGGCAGTACGCGCACCGGACGGGCAGTACGCGCAGCCGAGAGATGCGAACGGTCGGGCGACACGAGCGGCAGAGCAGCCGAGAGGTCGTGCGGCACGAGGGGCCGGGCAACCGTGCGGCAGAGCAGCCGGGCGGTCGGGCGGCCATCGCCAACACACCGAAAGACGAGAAAGGGTTCTCCATGCGGACGTACGTCTTCCCCGGTCAGGGATCGCAGCGGAAGGGAATGGGCGGCTCGCTCTTCGACGAGTTCGAGGACCTCACCCGGGCCGCCGACTCGATCCTGGGCTACTCGGTCAAGACCCTCTGCCTGGAGGACCCCCAGGGCCTGCTCAACCAGACCGAGTACACCCAGCCCGCGTTGTACGTGGTCAACGCCCTGTCCTACTACCGCAAGCTCCGCGAGAGCGGCCAGGTGCCGGACTTCGTCGCCGGCCACAGCCTCGGCGAGTTCAACGCGCTGCTGGCCGCCGAGTGCTTCGACTTCGAGACCGGCCTGCGGCTGGTGAAGAAGCGCGGCGAGCTGATGGCCCAGGCCTCCGGCGGCGGCATGGCGGCCGTGCTGAACGCCTCGGAGAAGGAGATCAGAACCGTCCTGGAGCAGAACGGCCTCACCTCCGTCGACCTGGCGAACTACAACACGCCGTCCCAGATCGTGATTTCGGGCCTGGTCGAGGACATCAAGGCCGCGCAGCCGCACTTCCAGACGGGCAACCACCTCTTCGTCGCACTGAACACCAGCGGCGCCTTCCACTCCCGCTACATGGAGCCGGCCCGCGCCGAGTTCGAGGATTTCCTCGCCGGGATCCCCTTCTCCGAACTGCGGATTCCGGTCGTCTCGAACGTCACCGGAAGGCCCTACGAGAACGACCTCGTCAAGGAGAACCTGGCGAAGCAGATCGTCAGCTCGGTGCGGTGGACCGACACCGTGGAACACCTCCTCGGCTACGAGGGAATGGAGTTCGAGGAGATCGGCCACGGCGACGTCCTCACCAAGCTGGTGAAGAAGATCCGCCGCGAGATCCCGAACCCCGTCCGGCACTCGGCGCCCGCCGCCGCCAGGCCGCGCCCGGCGGTCGCCGCGAAGCCCCGCCAGTCGGCGGCGGAACTGGTCCGCCGGTGGAACGACGCGTACCCGGTCGGGACCCTCGTCAAGTCCACCACCGGCGACTACGGGAACCTGCAGACCGCCACCGAGGCGACCGTCCTCTTCGGTCACCGTCCGGCCGTCTACATGAACGGCTACCGGGGCTACTTCGACCTGACCGAGATCGAGCCCATCAACTAGCGCAGCGAACCGGCCCGAGCCGACCAGTAAGTCCCAGGGAGAGAAAAGATGACGACCGTCGGAATCGAAGCGATGAACGTCTTCGCCGGCACCTGCCAGGTCAACGTGGAGAAGCTGGCGATCCACCGCGGGCTCGACACCGCGAGGTTCGACAACCTCCTCATGAAGGAGAAGACCGTCGCGCTGCCGTACGAGGACCCGGTGACCTTCGGGGTCAACGCGGCCAAGCCCATCATCGATGCGATGTCCCCCGAGGAGCGGGACCGCATCGAGCTCGTCATCACCGCGACCGAGTCGGCGTTCGACTTCGGCAAGTCCATGAGCACGTACTTCCACAGCCTGCTCGGGCTCAACCGCAACTGTCGCCTCTTCGAGATCAAGAACGCCTGCTACTCCGGCGTGGCGGCCCTGCAGATGGCGGCCAACTTCATCCTCGCGCAGACCTCCCCGGGCGCGAAGGCCCTGGTCATCGCGACCGACATCACGCGGTTCATGGTGGCGGAGGGCGGCGACGCGCTCTCCGAGGACTGGTCCTTCGCCGAGCCGAGCGGCGGCGCCGGCGCCGTGGCGATGCTCATCAGCGACACCCCGAACGTCTTCCAGATCGACGTCGGCGCCAGCGGCTACTACGGCCACGAGGTCATGGACACCTGCCGCCCGCTGGCCGACAGCGAGGCCGGCAACGCGGAGCTGTCGCTGCTCTCCTACCTCGACTGCTGCGAGAACGCCTTCCTGGAGTACCAGCGGCGCGTCGGCGACGTCGACTTCGTGAACAGCTTCGGCTACCTGGCCTTCCACACGCCCTTCGGCGGGATGATCAAGGGCGCGCACCGCAACCTGATGCGCAAGTTCGTCAAGGCGCGCCCGGCGGCGATCGAGGAGGACTTCCAGCGCCGGATGCACCCGGGCCTGACGTACTGCCAGCGCGTCGGCAACGTCATGGGCGCGACCACGATGCTCTCGCTCGCCAGCACCATCGACAACGCGGACCTCTCCAGCCCGCAGCGCGTCGGCGTCTTCTCCTACGGCTCCGGCTGCTGCTCGGAGTTCTTCAGCGGCGTCGTCCGCCAGGAGAGCCAGGACCACGTGCGCCGCTTCGAGATCGAGAAGCACCTCGACAAGCGCTACGAACTGAGCATGCCGGAGTACGACATGCTGCTGCGCACCAACCACGCGGTGAAGTTCGGGACCCGCAACGCCGTCCTCGACACCGGCATCGTGCCCGAGGCGCGCAAGACGCTCGGCAAGGAACTCCTCTTCCTCAAGCGGATCAACGAGTTCCACCGGGAGTACGAGTGGCTGTCCTGAACACCGCGGAGTTCGAGACCGTCAAGGTCAGGTTCCAGGACGAGATCTGCTTCCTCCAGCTCCACCGGCCCGACGCGGACAACGCGATCAACCGCCGGCTGGTCGAGGAGTGCACCGCCGTGGTGCGCCACTGCGAGGAGCACGCCAAGGTCCTCGTCCTGGAAGGCCTGCCCGAGGTGTTCTGCTGGGGCGCCGACTTCCGGGAGCTCGGCTCCCAGGAGAGCGGCGGCCACGAGAAGTCGCACGCCGAGGCCCTGTACGACCTCTGGCTCTCGCTGGCCCTCGGCCCGTTCGTCTCCATCGCGCACGTCCGCGGCAAGGTCAACGCCGGCGGCCTGGGCTTCGTGGCCGCCTGCGACATCGTCGTGTGCGAGGACAGGTCGGTGTTCAGCCTCTCGGAGCTGCTCTTCGGGCTGATGCCGGCCTGCGTCCTGCCCTTCCTGATCAGGAAGGTCGGCCCGGCCCGGGCCAACTACATCACGCTGACCACCCAGCCGTTCACCGCGCGGCAGGCGGTGGACTGGCAGCTGGTGGACGCCGCCGAGGAGAACAGCGGCAACCTGCTGCGCAAGCACATCCTGCGGCTGCGGTACCTGCCCAAGACCGGTGTCGCCCGCTACAAGAAGTACCTGCGCAACCTCGACGACATCCTGATCCCCTCCCGGGAGAAGGCCGTCGAGGCCAACCGTGAGGTGTTCTCCGACCGGGAGAACCTGCAGAAGATCGCGCGCTACGTGAACACAGGGAAGTTTCCCTGGGAAGGGGAGTAGGGCATGCCGGGCGCAGCCGTCGACTACACCCAGCTGGGACCCTCCGTGGTCCAGATCACCATGCAGGACAAGGAGCACAAGAACACCTTCTCCGACCAGCTCATCATCGGTCTGAGCGAGGCCTTCGAGAGGGTCAAGGCCGACGAGCGCTGCAAGGCGGTCATCCTCACGGGCTACGGCACCTACTTCGCCAGCGGCGGCCGGAAGGAGAGCCTGCTCCAGATCCAGGACCGGCAGATCAGCTTCACCGACTCCGACATCTACGGCCTGGCGCTGGACTGCCCCGTCCCCGTCATCTCCGCGATGCAGGGCCACGGCATCGGCGGCGGCTTCGCGATGGGGCTCTTCTCCGACTTCGTGATCCTCAGTCAGGAGAGCATCTACACCACCAACTTCATGCGCTACGGTTTCACGCCGGGCATGGGGGCGACGCTGATCCTGCCGAAGAAGCTCGGCTTCAGCCTCGGCGAGGAGATGCTGCTCTCCGCGAAGACGTACTACGGCCGCGACCTGAAGGAGCGGGGAATCCCCTTCCCCGTCCTCCCGCGCGCCGAAGTACTGCCCTACGCCGTCGAGTTGGCCGAGACGCTGGCCGAGAAGCCGCGGCTCTCGCTGATCACGCTCAAGGACCACCTGGTGGCCGAGCTGCGCGCGGAGCTCCCGCGCTACATCGAGCGCGAGGTGGCCATGCACGACAAGACCTTCCACCAGCCCGAGGTCCGCGACCTCATCACCTCCCAGTACTAGGAGAGCGACACCATGCCGTCGAACCAGGACGTCTTCAAGCTCATCGTCGAGCACACCCGCGAGGTGCTCCCGGAGCTGGAGGAGCACGCCTTCGACCCCGCCGACTCGCTGAAGGAGCTCGGCGCCAACTCCATCGACCGGGCCGAGATCCTCATGATGACGCTGGAGTCGTTGGAGGTCAGCATCCCGCTGTCCGAGCTGGCGAACGCGAAGAACATCGGCGAACTGGCGGAGCTCATCCATGGCAAGTCGAACTCCTGACACCCGCGTCGTCGTCACGGGCCTCGGCGTCACCAGCGCGGTGGGCCAGGGCAAGGGCGACTTCACCGCCGCGCTCTTCGGCGGCCGCCACGCCTTCGGCACGTTGAAGCGTCCCGGCCGGCAGGTGCCGCCTGCCCCGGCCGGGGCGCCGGACGGCGCCGAGGCGTCCTTCCTGGGCGCCGAGATCGCCGAGCTGACCATGCCCGCGGCCATCCCGCCGCGGGTCCTGCGGACGGCCTCGCTGTCCTCGCGGGCGGCCCTGGCCACCCTGGACGAGGCGTGGCGCGAGGCCGGGCTGGACGACGCCGACCCGCGCCGCATCGGCCTGGTCATCGGCGGCTCCAACGTCCAGCAGCGGGAGCTGACGCAGCTCCACGCCCGGCACGCGGACCGCCCCGAGTTCCTGCGCCCCACGTACGGCATGGCCTTCATGGACACCGACCTGTGCGGGTTCTGCACCGAGGCGTTCCCGATCCGGGGCTTCGCCCAGACGCTCGGCGGCGCCTCGGCCAGCGGCCTGCTCGCCGTGCTCCAGGCGGTCCGGGCGGTGCAGTCCGGCCAGGTCGACGTCTGCATCGCGATGGGCGCGCTGATGGACCTCTCGTACTGGGAGTGCCTGGCGTTCCGGGCGATGGGCGCCATGGGCTCGACCCGCTGGGCCGACGACCCGGCCGCCGCCTGCCGCCCGTTCGACCGGGGGCGGGACGGCTTCGTCTTCGGCGAGGCCTGCGCCGCGGTCGTGGTCGAGCGGGAGGGAGCCCGCCGGCACCCCGCGCCGTACGCGCGGTTCGGCGGCGGCGCGACCGCGATGGACGGCAACCGCAACCCCAACCCGTCGTTCGACGGCGAGGTCGGTGTCGTCCGGGCGGCGCTGGCGGAGGCGGGCATCCCGGCCTCCGCGGTCGACTACGTCAACCCGCACGGCACCGGGTCGCCCACCGGCGACGACACCGAGCTGCGGGCGCTGCGCGAGGTCGGCCTCACCCGTGCGCGGATCAACGCGACGAAGTCGATCACCGGCCACGGGCTGACCGCCGCCGGCGCCGTCGAGGTCGTGGCCACGCTGCTGCAGATGCGCGAGCAGAAGCTGCACCCCACCCGCAACCTGGCCGACCCGGTGGACCCGTCGTTCGCCTGGGTGCGCGAGGAGGCGGAACCCTGGTCGTTCGAGACGGCCGTCAGCCTCAGCATGGGGTTCGGCGGGATCAGCTCGGCGATCTGCCTGCAGAAATGCTGACCGCCGCGGCGTCCCCGAACGCCGCCGCGGGCCCGCCCACGACCGACACCCCTGGGAAGCACCGGCGATGACCAAACCCATAGTGTTCATGTACTCGGGCCAGGGCTCCCAGTACTTCCACATGACGCGCGAGCTGTACGAGCAGCACCCGCGCTACCGGCTCTGGCTGGACCACTGCGACGACATCGCCTCGCCCATCCTCGGCAAGTCGCTGCTGGACACGGTCTTCGACCCCGCCCGGCAGAAGAGCGATCCCTTCGACTCGCTCGCGGACTCCAACGCCGCGCTGCTCTGCGTCGAGTACAGCCTGACCCGCGTCGTCCAGGAGCTGGGCTACCGGCCGGACTTCCTGCTCGGCTACAGCCTGGGGGAGATCACCGCGGCCGTGGTCGCCGAGGTCTTCCCGCTGGAGCTCGGCATTTCCTTCGCGGTGGACTTCGCGCGGCTGCTCGCCGACCGGACGCCGCGCGCGGGCATGCTGGCGATCGTCGGCCCGCCCGAACTCCTGCACACCCACGCGTCCCTGTTCGCCGGCACCTGGGTGACGGGCCGCAACTTCGACGGCAACTTCGTCGTCAGCGGGCACGCCGCGCGGATCGACGACCTCCAGGCCGCCCTCAGGGGAGAGGGCGTCCTCTGCGAGCGACTGCCCGTCAACTGGGGCGTGCACACGGAGCTCATCGACCCCGTCGAGCCCGAGGTCCGCAGCCTCCTCGGCGGCCTGGGCTTCGCGCCGCCGCAGATCCCGATCGTCTCCTCGACGACGGCGGGCCCGGTCGACTCCGTGACGGCGGACGGGATCTGGGCGGCCATGAGGAACCCGGTGGAGTTCTCGCGGACCATCGGGACGATGACCGCCGAGACCGATGCGACCTTCATCGACCTCGGGCCCAGCGCCACGCTCGCGACCTTCGTGAAGTACCTCCTTCCGCCGGGCAGCGGCTCTGTGCAGACCAGCACCATCAACCGTTTCGGAAACAACCTGAAATCGATGAGCGATTTTCAGGAGCAGACGGCTTCGGTACGAGGCTGACGGCCTCGGACCCGGGCCGACCATCGGAGTCCTGGAGGGAAAACCGGTCATGGCAGCGCAGAGCAGCGCAATCAGAATCTACAAGGACGCGACCGCGATCATCACGGGCGGCGCGTCGGGCATCGGCCGCGCACTGGCGCAGGACCTCGCGTCCCGCGGCTGCGAGGTGGTCCTCGCCGACCTCCAGCTGGAGCAGGCCGAGGAGGTGGCGGCCGCGATCCGGGCCACCGGCGGCAAGGCCGTCGCCGCGCGGCTGGACGTCACCGACCACGCCGAGTTCGCCCAGCTGGTCAAGGACACGGTCGCGCGGACCGGCCGCCTGGACTACCTGTTCAACAACGCCGGCATCAGCCACGGCATGGGCGCGGGCGCCCGGCACTACCGCATCGAGGACTGGCGGCGGGTCATCGACGTCAACCTCGGCGGCACCGTCAACGGCGTCCAGGCCGCCTACAACGTGATGATCGACCAGGGCTTCGGCCACATCGTGAACACCGCCTCCATGGCGGGCCTGGTCCCGAGCCCCGGTACCACCTCCTACGTCACCACCAAGCACGCCGTCGTCGGCCTCTCGCACAACCTGCGGGCCGAGGCCGCGCAGCTGGGCGTGCGGGTCAGCGTGCTCTGCCCGGGCGTCATCCGGACCCCGTTCATCGAGGGCGGCGCGTACGGCCGCCAGGTCGAGGGCGTGAGCGGCGAGCAGACCAAGGCGATGTGGGAGGAGAAGAAGCCGATCTCCCCGGAGGAGTTCGCCAAGAAGGCGCTCGACGCCGTCGCCAAGAACCAGGGCGTCATCGTCGTCCCCGGATTCTGGAAGCTGTTCTGGTGGCTCTTCCGCATCTCGCCCTCGTTCTGCCTGAACATCGCGACGAAGAACTTCCAGGACCTCGGGCGGAGCGCCGGCTCCGGCAGCCCGCGCCGGAACGAGAGCGCCGCCGCGGCCGCGCAGGAGAAGTGACCCCGGGACCGAACCCGGCACGCACCACCCGTCCACCGTCCGACGCGACCGATCCTCCGACGCGACCGATTCCCCCGGCGAGGAAATCATGAAACAAAAGACTGGTAGCCCGTCAGTCGACCTTGGCCAGAAGATACCCGCGCAGGCCGCGGCCCCCGCCAAGGCACCCTCCGAGCGGTACCACGGCCTGGACGCGCTCCGCGGGTTCGCGCTGCTGCTCGGCGTGGTGCTGCACGGGACGCTCTCCTTCATCCCCGGTTTCCACTACACCGGCTGGCCGATCGTCGACAACTCCCCGAGCTCCCCGCTCGCCCTGGCCTACTTCGTCATCCACCTGTTCCGGATGCCGGTCTTCTTCCTGCTGGCGGGCTTCTTCGGCCGCATGCAGTACCGGCGGCTGAAGGCGCGCGGCTTCTTCAAGGAGCGCAGCAAGCGCATCCTGCTGCCGCTGCTCTTCGGCATCCTGCTGGTGCTGCCGGCGAACGTGGTCCTGGTCGCCGTGGTGCTCGGCATCAAGGGCCCGGTGGACAGCCTGGTCCCGACGCGGGCGATCGTGCCCATCCCGCTGGCCCACCTCTGGTTCCTCTGGGTGCTGTACTGGCTGTACGTGGCGGTCCTCGTCGGGCACAAGGTGCTCGGCCTGTTCCGCAAGGGCGGGGAGTCCCCGTCGGCCTCCGCGTCCGGGGGCAACGTCCTGGAGCGGTTCCTCGGCCGGGTCTGCGCCCTGGGGGCCGAGCCGGCCGTGCTCGCGCTGCCCGTCGCGCTCTGCCTGTACTTCTTCGACCAGTGGCACCTGTGGGAGGGCCTCCCCACCCCCAACACGGACCTGGTGCCCCAGCTGCCGACCGCGGTCGGCTACGCCGTCGCCTTCTCCTTCGGCTGGTACCTGCAGAAGAACCCCGCCATCCTCCAGGGCTGGCGCACGCGCTGGATCGGCTACGTCGCCGCCGCGGCCGCCGTGACCGCCGCGACGGCCGCCCTCGGCGGGTTCGACCCGCAGTCCTCGGTGGTCACCGTCGACGGCCACGTCGAACTGGAGGCGCTCACCGGCTCGACCAAGATGCTCTGCGCGCTGGGCTACGGTCTGGCGGGCTGGCTCTGGACGCTCGGCCTCGTCGGCGCCGCGCTGCACTTCTTCTCGGGCTTCAGCCCGGTCCGGCGCTACATCGCGGACGCGTCGTACTGGATCTACATCATCCACATGCCCCTGGTGATGGCCCTCCAGGTCCTGATGCGGGACTGGCCCCTGAACTGGGCCCTCAAGTACCCGCTCATCCTGGCCATCGCGCTGCCGATCCTCTTCCTGAGCTACCACTACCTGGTCCGCTCGACCTGGATCGGCAAGATGCTCAACGGGCGCCGCTACCCGCGGACCCTGCCCGCCGACCCGGCGGCGCGGCCGGCGGCCGGCGCGAGCTGACCCCGTCGTTCCCTCCGGCCGGTCACCCCGGCCGGTCCTCCGGGCCGCTGCCGACGGGC
>NZ_JBHJUK010000023.1:0-4318 GCF_042266225.1 Kitasatospora sp. NPDC056181 | reverse complement strand
GCGGGCCCGGCCGGGGCCGCCCCGCGCCCCCGCGGCGCCCCCCCGCGCGCCCCCCGGGCCGCCCCCCCGCGCCCGCCGCCGACGGGCAGCGGCCCGGAGCCGTTCGCGGGCTGAGTCGTTCGCGGGCCCGAGCCGTTCGCGGGCTGAGTCGTTCGCGGGCCCGAGCCGACTGCGGGCCGGAGCTGACTGCGGGTCGGGCGGGTCGGGGGCCGGGCGGGTCGGGCCGTCAGTGCGCGGCGGGCCGCTCCAGAGCGATCGCGGTGACCACCAGGCCGTCGCGGCAGAGCCACCGGCCGCTGAACCCCTCGATGTGCACGCCCCCGGCGCTCACCCCCGGGACGAGCAGCCGCGCGGAGAACGTGCCCGCCTCCGGATCGAAGTCCAACTCGGCCTCCGAGAAGTCGAGTTCGCGCTCGGCCAGCGGATACCAGGTCTTGAACACCGCCTCCTTGGCGCTGAACAGCAGCCGGTCCCAGCAGACCTCCGGCGCGGCGGCCGCCAGTTCGCGCAGCCGGGCACGCTCCCCGGGCAGCGAGACGAAGTCCAGCAGGTCGTCCGGCAGCGGCTCGTTGGGCTCGGCGTCCGCACCCAGCCCCAGGAAGTCGCCGGAGCGGCCCACGACGGCCGCCCGGTACCCGGGACAGTGGGTCATGCTGCCCACGACGCCCGCCGGCCACCGCGGCGCGCCCCGCCGGCCCGCCACCAGCGGCGCCGGCGGCACGCCCAGCCCGTTCAGCGCCCGCCGCGCGCACATCCGGACGGTCGCGTACTCCCGCCGGCGCTTCGGCACGGCCGGCGCGACGGCGGCGGCCTCCTGCGGGTACAGCGCGGTGACGGCCGCCTCGTGGTCGGTGAACGCGTGCGCCGTCGTGGCGGGCGGGGGTACCAGTTCCTCGATCACGGCGGTTCCGCAGCCTCCTCGTATGCCCGGAGGAGTCTTCCGTCCGGCGTGACACGGCGTCAACCCCGACCCTCCTGCCCGCACGGCACCGTTCCGGGGCCGCGCGGCCCGGCGGCCAGGGGCCGGCGGGCGCGTCCGGCCCCGTCCGGCCCCGCCCCCGTCACTCGAAGCGGGTGGGGTCGCCGGCCCCCCGCCGGACGATTTCCGGCCCGCCGCCCGAGAAGTCGACGACCGTCGTCGGCTCCGTGCCGCAGTCGCCGGAGCGCTGCACGAGCTGGCGACCGCCGTCGAGAGCCGCGCCGCCGAACTCGTCGCCGGGATCCGCCCGCTCGGCGAGGCCGACTTCGTGTCCGTCACCGCCGATCTGCCCGTGTGGACGCTGGCCCTGATCCTGGGTGTGCCGGAGCAGGACCGGCAGCTGCTGGTCGACTGGTCGAACCGCGTGATCGGCTACCAGGACCCGGACTACGCCCGGTCCAGTACTGCCGACCCGTCCCGGCTCACCGACATGGGACGCGCCGCGCTCGACCACCGCCCGACCGTCCTCACCGCCCCCGACGGCCGCCCGCTCAACCCGCGCTCCCGCGCGGCCCTCGCCGACATGTTCGCGTACGCCCACGCGCTCGCCGAACATCCGCCGCCGGGCAGCATCGTCGCCCGCATGCGGGAAGCCGGCCTGAGTGCCACGGAGTTCGAGACGATGTTCTTCCTGTTCGCGGTGGCCGGCAACGAGACGGTCCGCAACGCCTTGCCAGGGGGTCTGCACACCCTGCTCACCCACCGCGACCAGTACCGGCTGCTCCTGCGGCGACCGGAGGCGACCGCCTCGGCCGTCGAGGAGATGCTGCGCCACTGGCCGCCCGTGGTGGACTTCCGGCGCACCGCCACACGGGACGTCGGGCTGGGAGGCCGGCGGATCCGGCGAGGCGAGAAGGTGGTGGTCTACCACGCCTCCGCGAACCGGGACGAGACCGTCTTTCCGGACCCGGACCGCTTCGACGTCACGCGGACCCCGAACGACCACGTCAGTTTCGGCTACGGCCCGCACTTCTGCGTCGGGGCCCGGTTGGCGCGCCTGCAGATGACGGCGATGCTCCGCCACGTACTGGCGGAACTGCCCGGGCTGGCGCTCGTCCCCGGCGCGGTGCCCGACCGGCTGGTGTCGAACTTCCAGAACGGTCTCAAGCACCTGCCGGTCCGGTGGCACCCGCACGGCTGAGGAGCCGGCCGCGATCGAAGCGCCGGGCCGGTGGTACGACCGACCGTGACGCGGATCGGCCCGCTCCGGACGGTGCCGACCAGCGGGATCCGATCCTCCCGGTGAGGCCCCGCCGGGCGTTCGTCCGGGCGGACGGCCCGCTCAGTCCGTCGCCGGATCGAAGGAGCGGGCGAGGGCGGCCCCGGCGCGGAAGAGCCAGTGGGCGGCCCGCCGCCGGGCGTCGGAGCCGTCCCCGGCGAGGGAGACGAGGGTGAGCGCCCGTTCGTCGGCGGAGTCGCCGGCGACGACGCGGACCGGCACGGCGGCACGCTCCGCGCGGGCGATCACCTCGCCGACGGCCTTGCCGAGCAGGCTCGTGGCGTCGAAGCGGCCCTCGCCGGTCACGACGACGTCGGCCCCGGCGAGGGCCGCGTCCAGCCCGAGCAGGTCGGCGACGGCGGCCGCGCCGGGCGTGATGCGGGCGCCCCAGGCCGCGGCCAGGCCGTACGCGGTACCGCCGGCCGCGCCGGCTCCGGGCTGGTCCGGGTCGCCTCCGAGGAGCTCCGCGAACCGGCGCAGGCCGCGTTCCAGGAGAGCGGTGTCGGTGGCCCCGGCGCCCTTCTGCGGGCCGTACACCGCCGCCGCTCCGTCCGGGCCGAGCAGTGGGTTGGTGACGTCGGTCAGCAGCCGGACGCCGCCCGGCGGGGCGGCCCGCAGCGTACTCAGGTCGATGCTGCCGAGTGCGGCGAGTGCACCCCCGCCGTCGGGGAGCCGGGCACCGGAGCGGCCGCGGACGTGCAGGCCGAGGGCGCCGAGGAGGCCGGCGCCGCCGTCGGTGGACGCGGAGCCGCCGAGGGCCACGGTCACTGCCGTGGCACCGGCGTCCAGGGCGGCGGCGATGGTCTCGCCGGTGCCGCGGGTGGTGGCGGTGAGCGGGGCGAGCCGGCCTCCGAGGAGCGGGAGCCCGCTGGCGGTGGCGAGTTCGACGAGGGCGGTGCCGTCGGGGAGCAGGGCGTAGCGCCCGGTCACCGGAGCGCCGTCCGGCCCGGTGCAGCCGGCCACCTCGTGGAGCGTGCTGCCGGGGTGTGCGGTGGTCACCGCGTCGAGGGTGCCCTCGCCGCCGTCGGCCATCGGGAGCGGCACGAGTTCGTCGCCGGGCCGCACCGAGCGCCAGCCGTCGGCCAGGGCCCGGGCGGCCTCGGTGGCGGTGGCGGTGCCCTTGAAGGAGTCCGGTGCGAGGACGATCCTCACGACGCGGCCACGTGGGTGAGGTGGCGCTCGGCCAGGGTGCGCAGGGTCTGCTCGCCGGGGGTGTCCCAGATCCGCTCGTTGAAGATCTCGACCTCGATCCAGCCGGTGTAGCCGGCGGCCGTGACCTGGTCGGTGAGGGTGCGGAAGTCGATGTGGCCGTCGCCGACGTGGCCGCGGCCGAGCAGGGCGTCGGCGGGCAGCGGCAGCGTCCAGTCGCAGACCTGGTAGGAGGCGATGCGGCCCTCGCGTCCGGCGCGGGCGATCTGCTCCGGCAGGGCCGGGTCCCACCAGACGTGGTAGCTGTCGACGACGACGCCGACCTGGGCGGCGGGGTGGGGCCCGGCGAGGTCGAGGGCCTGGCCGAGGGTGGAGAGGACCGCGCGGTCGGCGCAGAACATCGGGTGCAGCGGCTCCAGAGCCAGCCGGACGCCGAAGTCACCGGCGTGCGGGGCCAGTTCGGCGATCATGTCGGCGACGGCCCGGCGCGCTCCGGCGAGGTCGCGGCTGCCGTCGGGCAGGCCGCCGACGACCATCACCAGGGTGTCGGTGCCGAGTTCGGCGGCCTCCTCGATCGCCTGGAGGTTCTCGGCGAGGGCGGCGCGGCGCTCGGCGGGGCCGGTGGCGGTGAGGAAGCCGCCGCGGCACAGGGTGCTGACGGTGAGGCCGGCGTCGCGGCAGAGCCTGGCGGAGCGGGCGAGCCCGGTTTCGGCGACCTTGTCACGCCAGAGGCCGATCGCCGGGATGCCGGCGTCCACGCAGCCCCGGACGGCCTCGGGCAGGCTCCACCGCTTGGTGGTGATCTGGTTGAGCGACAGACGGCTGAGTCCGGTCATGGTGCCGGGCTCCTTTCGGGCAGGGGAGGGAGGGGCGGTGGCCGCCCGTCGCAGGAGGGGCGGCCCCCCCCCCGGGGGGGGGGTTTCACAGCCCAGCGGGGGGGGGCCGGCGGGGAAACCCCCCCAGCGGGCGGC